>JASHVV010000366.1 GCA_030044385.1 Gammaproteobacteria bacterium | reverse complement strand
AGGTTCAGCAAGAAGAGTGTGGCGGGCGGGAGAGAGTTATGAGCGAGCTGGGTGAGAAGCATTGCAAGCCGTGTGAGGGGGGCGTCGCGCCTTACTCGCGGGAGGAGGCGGAGAGGCTCATGGGGCAGCTCGCGGGGGGGTGGGCGCTGTCGAAGGAAGGGCCGTATTTGAGGCGGGAGTTCCGGTTCAAGGATTTTTACCGGACCATGAGCTTCGTCAACGCGCTGGCGCACGTTGCCAACATCGAGGATCATCATCCGGACCTCGAGGTGGGATACAACTACTGCCGGGTGCAATACACGACGCACGCCATCAAGGGGTTGTCGGAGAACGACTTCATCTGCGCGGCGAAGATCGACGCGATCCCGCTCGCCTGAGGGGCGTGCTCAGGGGGCTGCGCTCGCGGGCGCGAGCCGCCTTTGCAGCGCGTAAACGGCACAGCTGCTGCCGATCAGCACCAGCAGACCCAGGATTTCCATCCAGGACCCCAGAGCAATCATCGCCAGCATGCTGGCGATTCCGACCGTCGCCGCGATGCCGAGCCAGCGGAAGTCGAGGGCCGTACCCGCAAGGGCTACGTTGCTCCGTGCCAGACGCCACGCCGCGAGGCAGCCCGCGATGTAGAGCGCGGCGGTGGCGAGCGTCGCAAGTACCGCAAGCTCGCCGAAGCTTCCGGCGAGCGCAAGCGCGATGACCAGCGCGGCAAAACTGAGGATGGCGACATGCGGCGCATGAGTACGGGGATGCACACGCCCCAGGACGCCCGGAAGCAATCCGTCGCGCCCAAATGCGAACAACATGCGGGGACAGGTCAGGATGGCGCTACCCATCCACCCCAACATGACCAAACCCGCGCCCGCCAGCGTGAATGCCCGCATCGCTGGACTGACACGCCCCATCGCGTCGGCGAGCGGTGAGGCGGATTCAGCCAGTGCGGAGCCCAGGATGCCCTGGGCGACGATCTGGATCGCAAGATACAACAGCGTCACGGCGACCAGTGCCAGCGCGATCGCCTTCGGTATGGTGCGCGCCGGCTGCGCGACTTCCCCGCTCGCGCAGAGCGCGCCTTCCATGCCGGTCAGCGCGAACATCGCCAGCAGGAAGGCGCGTCCGGCAGCGACGGAACTGAAGGCAGGGTGCATGGCGAAGTTGCCGCCCCGGACGGCGGTTGCGCCGACGAGCACGAACGCGACCAGAGGAATGAGCTTGATCGCGGTGGTAACACCCACGAGCTGCGCGCCGCGGCGCACCCCGCCGAGGTTCAGCAAGGCGATGGTGCCCACGAGCGCGATGATGGCAAACGGCCGGACGAATGTCGCGAACCGCGGCGGTGTCGCGCTCGCCACCACGTCGGCGAACGCCGCGGCGACTCCACCGCTGGCGAGCACGCCAATGACCCAGAGCAGCGTGCCGCAGACATAACCGGGCAGCGGTCCCAAGGCGGCCTCGATGTAGCCGTAGGCTCCGCCGCTGGTTGGAACCCGGCTGCCGCCTTCCGCGAAGCACACGGCCACCGCACCCATCGCCACGCCGCAAGCCAGAAACGCCACGGGGGCGTAGGCGCCGACCGCCGCAGCAAGCAGACTCGGCACCGCGAAGATGCCGGCGCCGATGATCATGCTGACGATGCTCGCCGCGAGGCCCCAGGTCCCCAGCCCTCTTACCAGTCCGGCGTCACGCGTGGCGGCCTTCATACCGACGGTAGTTCTTCTCGTCCGTCACGCAGGCTGCGCGGCGGGACGCGTCGGGAAGAGCTGACGGCGAAGGACTATAGCCAGCAGGACGCAGGCCGCGGCGCTGACCCCGGCATCGGTCATGTAGGCGCCGGCGAGGCCATGCCAGTCGTAGCCTCGTGCGTCGACGGCTTCCATGTAGTCGATCGGCAGATTCATCGCGGCGGTGAGCAGCGCGAAAGTGGTCGCGGCGAGCGGATTCCCCGGCCCGATGATCTCGAAGATGATGGCGAAGGCCGCGGCAATGCCTGCGGCCTGGAAGAAGTTCTCGCCCAGGAAGGCGATGCCGTAGCTCGCCGAGGTGCGCGGCAGGAGCAGGAGGCTGAGGGTAAAGGCAGCGCCGACGAAGCCGATGGCAAGGTAGAGCAGGCGCAGAGGAACCTTCGCGGCGAGGGGAGGCACGAGCGAGCAGCCGGCTATGGCGCCGAGGACGAGTCCGATGCCACTGCTGAGACTGACGAAGGATGGGCTGGCATGGTAGTCCCCGCTCCAGCCGCCCAGCGCATTCGTGAGGGCGAACGAGGCCGAGGGAAGCACGAACAGAGCCAGGGCCACGAGCGTCTCGCGGCGCTGGACGATGGCCATGATCTCGCGGGCGAAGCGGCGGAAGTTCTCGCTGGCGAGCACTTTGTCCGGCGGCGGCGCGGGAATCAGGGGAAACACCAGCAGGGGGACCAGAAAAGCGCCGAGGATCACGGCCGCGGCCGCCGGGGATGAAAGGTGTTGCGTCGCATAGCCGGAGATCAGGATGCCGACCCCGTCGCCGCCGATGTTGTAGATGGTGCACCAGGCGCCGAGGCGGCTGTCCTGCCGTTTCTCGACGAGACTGCCGATCCAGCCGCCGAGAGCAGCTCCGAACAGGGAGACCGAGAGGAAGGCCCCGGTCATGACGGTCTCCGCTTCGGCCAACGACGGATGATAAGTGACCGTAAGCGCCGTGGCTGCAACGGCCAGGACGCCAAAAAGAAGAGCGTACGTGCGGCGTCTGAACCAAACGTCGAGACACGGAGCGAACACGAAGTTCCAGAACATCGGTGTCAGGATGACTGCCACGGCGACCGCGATGCGGCCGCCAGTCACCCCCTGTGGAGCCACCAGTTGCGGCAGCGTCACGATGATGAAGCCACCCACCATGCCGTAAATCAGGAAGGGGACAGAGAGAACCTGGACGGGGGGGGGAACGCGTTGCATGTTCATCGGGTTGCACTCACTGGCACGAGCCGCCTTTGCACCAGGTAAACGGCGGCGCTGACGGCAACCAGCATCAGCAGCCCGAGCATTTCCATCCGCGACGCGAGGGCAATCATCACCAGCATGCTGGCGATTCCGACCGTCGCCGCGATACCGAGCCAGCGGAAATTGAGCGCCGTGCCCGCAAGAGCTACGTTGCCGCGCGCTAAACGCCATGCCGCGATGCAGCCCGCGATGTACAGCGGCGCGGTGGCGAGCGTCGCAAGCACCGCAAGCTCGCCGAAGGTTCCGGTGAGCGCAAGAGCGATGACCACCGCCGCATAACTGAGGATGGCGACATACGGCGCATGGCTACGTGGGTGCACACGACCCAGGGCGCGTGGAAGCAATCCGTCGCGCCCGAATGCGAACAACATGCGGGGACTGCTCAGGATATCGCTGCCCATCCACCCTACCATCACCAGGCCCGTGCCCGTCAGCATGAATGCCCGCATTGCCGGACTGACGCGCCCCATCGCGTCGACCAGTGGGGAACCCG
>JASHVV010000365.1 GCA_030044385.1 Gammaproteobacteria bacterium | reverse complement strand
GTCGATGAGCGCGGCGTCATGCTGGGCGAAGAGCGGATTGCGGCGCGCACCGTCCTCTGGGCCGCCGGAGTTGCCGCCTCGCCCCTGGGAGCGACTTTGGGTGTTGCCGTCGATCGCGCGGGCCGCGTGCCCGTCACCCCGCAGCTGTCCATAGCCGGCCATCCGGAGGTGTTCGTCGTCGGCGATCTGGCAGCCGTTCCACCGGACGGGCACCGCGCCTTGCCTGCGATCGCACCGGCCGCCAAGCAGATGGGCCGGTTTGCAGGCAAAGCGATCCTGGCGAAGCTCGCCGGCCGGCGGATCGGCGCCTTCCGTTACCGGCACTTCGGCTCGCTGGCCACCATCGGCCGCATGGCCGCGGTGGCCGACTTCGGGCGCATCCGGCTCTCCGGGCTTCTCGCCTGGTGGGTCTGGCTCACGGCCCATGTTTATTTCCTGATCGGCTTCCGCAACCGCCTGGTCGTGCTCATCGACTGGGCGGAAGCCTACTGGAGCTATCGACGCGGCGCGCGGATCATCATCCCCACGGGAGGACGGAGTGCCCCATGACGAATGAGACTCGCGACGTCATCATCATCGGCGCCGGGGCGGCCGGCCTCGCAGCCGCGGCGGCGCTCGGCCACATGGGGCATTCCGTGTGGGTGCTGGAAGCGCGGGACCGGATCGGCGGCCGGATCTGGACGCGCGCCGCGCCCGGGCTGCGCGCGCCGGTCGAGCTCGGCGCGGAGTTCATCCACGGCGACTCGCCGGAGACCCGCGAATGGCTGCACAACGTCGGCGGGACCGCGATCGACACCGCCGGTGAGCACTGGTCGGTTGTCGGCGGGCGTTTGCAGCAGCGCACGGAGAGCCTTCTGGCACAGGTGCGCGCGGTGCTGGACGCCGGCGACGTTCTCTCCAGGCCCGACACGACGCTCGAGAGCTTCCTCGCGGGCGACGGCGGGCGCGACCTGTCCGAAGAGGCGCGGTCGATGGCCCGCGCGTTCGTGTCGGGCTTCGATGCCGCCGACCCGGAGCGGGTCAGTCTCCATTCGATCGCGCAGGAGTGGAGCACGGGCGGCATGTTGGATTCCTCGCAGTCGCGGCCCTCCGGGGGGTATGGCACGGTTCTGCTCGCGCTCCGCGGCGCTCTCGACCCGGCGCACGTGCATCTGCAGCTTCAGACCCTGGTGACCGAAGTGCGCTGGGGCGATCGCTCGGTGGAGGTCACGGGCCGGCGCCTGGGTCAGCCCTTCCGGGCGGCGGCGCGCAAAGCGATCGTCACCGTTCCGATCGGCGTGCTCAAGCTGCCCGCGCAGGCGGAAGGAGCGATTCGGTTCACGCCACCGCTCGCGGCGAAGCAGGCGGCGCTCGATCAGCTGCTGGCCGGCCCGGTGCTCAAGGTCATGTTGCATTTCCGGCGGCCGTTCTGGGAAACGCAGGATGGCGGCCGATACGGCGATGCCGCCTTCTTTCACGCGCCGGGCAATGTATTTCCCACGTTCTGGACGACACTCCCGGTGCGCACGTCATTGTTGAACGCCTGGGTCGGAGGGCCGTCCGCGGCGCGGCTGAGCGAGCTATCCGACGAGGAAATCGCCCGGCACGCGCTGGACTGCGCCGCCGCCGTGCTTTCCCGACCCAAGGGGGAGTTGGAGCTCGAGGGGGCGTATGTCCACAACTGGAATCGCGATCCTCTGGCCCGCGGCGCCTACAGCTACGTAACCGCGGGCGGCGGCCGCGCCCGGGAGACGCTGGCCGCCCCGCTCGACGGCGCCCTCTTCTTCGCCGGCGAGGCGACGGACACGACAGGTGATGCAACCACGGTCACCGGTGCGCTGCGCAGCGGCGTGCGCGCCGCGCTGGAAGTCAGCCGGCACCTCGAAGGACAGGGCTGACTCCGACCTCATGAGGTCAGGCGTCCACGGGTTCGCATGGACTCACCGCACGCTCAACAGCTGGTGTATGCGCTCCGGATCGCGCGAGATGACCTTCAGATATGCGCGCGCCGGCCGATCAGGCTCGCTCCTTCCCTGTTCCCAGTCTCGTAAGGTGCCCAGCGGAATCTGGTAACGTGCGGCGAATTCTTCCTGGGTGAAACCCAGTGCGCGGCGTAACGTCTTTACCTGCGGTACTCGCCGCGCCGCGCGGAGCTCTTCGGCCGTCATAGGGCGCGCATCGGGATCTGCAGCTGCAGCCGCTCTAACCTGCTCCTCAGTCATCGGACGCATGGGAGCGGGCATAAAGGGAACCTCTTTGCCGCTCCTGGACACGCTGACGACCTTGCCGTCAGCTCGAATTCTCGCGGTAATAGTCGTCTTGCTCATGGCGCTCTGCCCTACGGGCCGAGATGATCCGAATGCGATCCGCACGCTCGGTATATGTCACATGGACGAGAACACCGGCGCAAATGCCGACGAGGTTGATGCGCTCCTCTCCGTAATCCTCACGATCATCGACGCGCTCCACTGCAAACGGATCGCGAAATGCAGCAACCGCCTCATGAAATGCAATACCGTGAGTCCGCTGGTTGGTCGCAGCCTTCTCCTCGTCCCATTCGAACTCAGTAGGCATGATACTACGGATAACCAGTAGACCTCAAGGGCGCGCAGGAACTGCCTCTCGGCAGCCACTCCCGGTACGGCAACGCTAGTCGGCGGAGACGCCGCGCGGAAGTACCCGTATTCCGGCAAACGGATGCTTTTCTTCTCGTTTTTGCGCGAAGGGCCTCCTATCGCTCTCTATTCAGGCCTGCGGCGATCTGGTTATGCGGCACGCTCGTCGAGTTGCCCCCGAGCTGGGGGCGCGCCCTTTTTCAGGGCACATTCGATCTCGAGCTGCTCAAGCCATTCCTGCGGCGTCAGCCGGACATCGAGCACCAGTGACTGCCGCTTCACGGTCGCAAAATCGCCTGGTGTCAGGAGCGGCATGAGCAACAGGCGTGTCTCCCATCGCTCCCGGGTCTGGGCGTCGATCGATGCGAGCGAATCACCGAGTCCCGCTTCCGCCGCGAACATCTGCCATCGCTGGCCGGCATCCAGCTCGCGAAACTCGACCTTGAACGTGAAACGCCGCAAGGCCGCCGCGTCGAGGTGGCGGAACAGATTGGTGGCAACGATGACGATTCCGTCGTAGCGCTCCATGTGCTGCAACAGCTCGTTCGTCTGCGTCACTTCCCAGCTGCGCAGGGCCAGCTCGCGGCTGCGCAGAAAGCTGTCGCCCTCATCGAGGAACAGGATCGCCTCCTCGGCGGCAGCCTCCTCGAAGGCCGCGGCAATGTTTTTCTCCGACTCTCCGAGCCACTTGCTGAGGAGCGCCGAGGCGCTTTTACTCACCAGGGGCAGCCGCAGCTCGCTCGCCAGATGCTCGGTAAACTGGGTCTTGCCGGTACCGGGCGGCCCGTAGAGGAGCATCGAGCCCTGGGGACGCCGGCGCAGACTCTCCAGAATCTGCTTCGGCGTGAAACGACCGGCGGTATTGAGGTAATCGAGCGAGTAGTGCGTGACCGGAGGTTTCAGCCGGTCCGTCAGATCCCTGGCCAGCGCCCGCTGACTGCGGCGGACCGCCTGCACGATGACTCGATCGCGCTCCGCCTTGCCCGACGCCCGCGCGAGTCGGGCAGCCTTGGCTGCCGACTCCAGCTGTGCGCTCGATACGCTTTCCAGCTTGAGAATCTCGGCCGCAGCGGTCCGTGACAGCCCGAGCTCGCGGAGCCGCGTGCAGACCGCCTTGTCGAGCTCCGAACGACCCGCTTTCTTGAGCTCCGCGTGAAACAGGAATCGCGCAACCGTCTCTTCGGGCAGGCCCTCCACATCCGAGCTCAGCCACACGCCCGGTACGGCATTCGTTGCCAGCAGGTTCTCGTCGAACGGTCTGATGTCCTCCGGCGAAATCTCCACACCGAACAGCGCCCGGAGCCACGTCGGCGCGGTATGCAGCACCTCCGAAGGACGCTCGACGATGAGGACAGAGGGCTCGGACCGCCCCGCCAGCAGCTGAAATGCGACGAACGCAAGCGAGGGCAGCACCCCGCGCGGAGCGTCCTCGAAACGGCGCACACGCCACGCGTTGCGCGCCGACCCGGCGACGATGTCTCGCAGCAGCTGGCGCTTCTCGAGCCCTGGTGGACCATAGAGCAACAGGTTGACACCCGGCTCGTCGGCATGCCGCAGCAGCCGGACTGCCATGCGCAGATCGTCTTCGGGCAGCCGGGCGGGGCGGCCGGAGCCGAGCTCTTCCTCGAACGGCTCGAGGAGCGCCTCCTCCAGTGAATCGCAGCGAGCCAGCAGGTCCACCCAGAAGGGCGACACCGTCGCGAGCTGGACCCGTCTGCCGCTCGCCTGCAGAAGCCCGCTGAGCCGCAAAGGCGACGTCGGCCGCATGGCCTTGGACAGATCCTCGGTCGATGCGGCGAACACCGCATTCCACAGCGTGCCGGAAGTCCAGCGATCGGAAGCGAGCTGGTCGAAAATGCCCGAGAGTTCGTCCGACACCGTCGTGAAGAATGCAAAGGCCAGGATATCCTGCTCGAGCGGCGACAGTTTCAACGTTTGGCCCAAGTCGCGAAGGCGCGCGGAGAACGGTGATGCCATGTCGAAGAGCGCCTCTGCCGCCTCGCCAGGCAACGACAGCCGATCGTGCAGCGCTTTGGCGAGCGACGTGAACGCCGGACAGTTGCGGCTCACCCACTCGTGGACGGCATAACCCTCGAGCACGAGCCGTGCGTGCTGCGCGCTGGTACGTCCCGACAGGGTATAGTCGATTTGAGAGAGCAGCTTCATCATTCGCTCCAGCGACAGCCGCCTGGCGCGTTCGCCCTGTTGAATGCTCGCGACCTCGTGCGGCCAGTCGAGCACATTCCCCGCAGCGGCATACCAGGCCGCGAACACCACGGGATCCCGCTGCAAAGTCCCGGCCAGCACTGGATGCATGGCGAGGCGAAGCAGCCAGATGACGGCCCGCGGAATGATGATCTGAGAAGGATCGTTCATCGGAAATTCGTTGACGCAGTGAGCTCCTGATCAACATAGCGTACAGAATGTAACTGCAGAGATGAAGCGTGTTGGACTGAAGAGACGTCCAACAAACTCGTCAGACATGACGTCTCGAGTGGCGTCGTCCACTGACGCTGCAGG
>JASHVV010000045.1 GCA_030044385.1 Gammaproteobacteria bacterium | reverse complement strand
CACGCGGAGCACGGTCGATTCGGCCGCGCCCGGGCCGCGGCGCAGCAGCGCCTCGATGCGCGCGAGCAGCTCCGCGAAGGCGAATGGCTTGGTGAGGTAGTCGTCGCCCCCCGCCTTGAGGCCGCGGATGCGGTCATCGACCGTGCCGAGGGCGCTCAGGACCAGGACCGGCGTCGCGAGCCGCGCGCGCCGGAGCTGTTGAATGATCGCGAGCCCGTCGATGTGCGGCAGCATGCGGTCGGTGACGATCAGATCGAGCTTGGCCGAGAGCGCGCGGGAGAGCCCGTCACGGCCGTCGGCAGCGTGATCGACCGTGTACCCGCTCTCGCGCAGCCCGTTGACGAGGACCCGCGCGGCCTCCGTATCGTCCTCGATCAGCAGGATGTGCATGGCGCTCGATGCAAGTCTATGATTTTTTAGACATTCACTCTCGACCGGACGCGTAGCCCGCAGGCACGCAACCGGCATCATATGACGGTAGGCCTGGAAGTGAGGTCGGAAAGCGATGACGGCCGGGGCAGCCGCTCATGGAGTCCCTGGGGGACTCACTCGCCCGGCGGCGGACGGGACTGCGGGGCTGATCAGCCGACGGGCTGCACGTGCCTGGCCAGCGCCGCGAGCCGGGGACTGCCGATCTGCCGCATGGCGAGCGCGATCGCCTGCTGCCGGCAGGCAGCGACGACCCTGTGCTCCGCCTGGAAGGCGAGCCCGCCTTGAATGTAGGCCGGACAGACCTGCTCCGCCGCGCGGGCGATGCGCGAATAGAGCGCGCGCAGGCCCTTATCCGTGGCGAGATCGGTGGCCGTGTAATGCACCGCCATCGATGGACGATCGGCCGCCGGCTGCGCGGCGACTGCGCCCGCGGATGTCAGCGTGACGGCGGCCGCGAAGGCACCGAGGCTCGCGAGCCAGCGCGAGCGAGAATGTTGGGCCGCCGGATTGCGCGCCATGAGAGTCTGCCTTCATCGCCGGGCGTAGAGTGAGTTAGGTGGGCGACGATAGCCGGGATGCCGCGGCCCTCAAAGGATACAAATGAATCCATTGCCGGGCCGGCAAGGCAACTTCCTGCCGGCGGCGGATGCAAATGCATCATGGCCGCCGCCGGCTGGTTACGCTATCATCCGGCAACCCTGCTTTTTGGCGAGCGCGCGGGACTGGCCGATGGCCTGCCTCGCGCTCTTGTCCGACCGTGACAATCCGTTACACGCGGTGTGTTTCACCGGATGGGCGCCGCGCGAGATGCGCGGGGCCCTCTCCGGCTTTTGCGCAGATCGGGGGGTGGGGTGGCAGACGTGGAGGCGATATTGGAGCTCGCGCGCCGGCTATACCGTGCCGCGCGGGAAACACCGGCGGATGCCTTTCAGGATGAGGCGCTGGCGGCACTGGGCACGCGGGTCCGGTTCGAGGCGGCCGTGTGGTTCACGGGCGAGCTCAGCCGCGGTCAATTTCATTTCCACCGCCTGCATCTCTTCGGCCTGCCGCAGCACAAGCTGCGGCCCATCGTGTCCAACGGCCGGCAATTCGTTCGCCCCCTGGAGATCGCGGCGGCCCACCCCGGGCTGGCGCATGAATTCTACGCCCCGGACCTGTACCGGGACCCGGAGAGCGCACCCGCCCTGGAATGCGCCCGGCGGCTGCATCTGGAGCGCCAGCTGCTCATCGCCTGCATGGAGGCTCGCGGCGGCCCGGGGGAGTGGCTGTCGTTGCACCGCTGCGCCAGCCGCGAGAGCTTCAGCGAGGATGACCGTACGGCGCTCAGGCTCCTGATGCCGCACCTCTCGGAAGCGCGCACGCTGAACCGGGCCCTGGGCCTGAGCCGCGCCTCCAGCGAGCCGTTCTTCTCCCCCGGCAGCCACCGGGCGCTCACGCTCCTCGACGGCACCATCCTGCACTGCGGCCGACAGGTCAGTGACTCGATCGCCTCGGAGTGGCCCGAATGGAACCAGATTCGCCTGCCGCCCCGGCTGCTCGAGACCCTGACACGCAACGGCTCCGCGCCCATTGCCCAGCGCGGTGAGGCGATCTCCGCGCGCTCGTTCACCGACTGCATCGTGCTGACGGTCAAGAACGTGCCGCTCGCGGAGCGCCTGACGCGGCGCGAGTATGAGGTGGTCCAGCTCTTCGGCGCCGGCAAGCGCTACAAGGAGATCGCGCGGCGCTGCGGCCTGGCGCCGACCACCGTGCGCAACGTCGTGCAGAAGTCCTATCGCAAGCTGCGCGTCAACAGCAAATACGAGCTGGCGCAGCTCATCCGCGAGTCGGCCAATTCCGCGTGAGAGGCGGCGCTTGGTCAGGCGGTGGCGGGCGGGCCTGACGGCTGATCCGTGCCCTGCAGGCGCCCGATGAGCGAGCGCAGGAACACGCGGTTGAAGCGCAGCTGGCAGGAGGCGGAGACCTGCTCGAGCAGGGTCGA
Source organism: Gammaproteobacteria bacterium (assembly GCA_030044385.1). Classification (GTDB taxonomy): domain Bacteria; phylum Pseudomonadota; class Gammaproteobacteria; order Steroidobacterales; family Steroidobacteraceae; genus 13-2-20CM-66-19. Next base: position 9,187 of record JASHVV010000045.1, on the reverse strand, counting down.
GCTCACCTTGAGCACCGTCACCGCGCTCGCGGCGCGGATGGTGGCGGTACGCTTGGCGCCGGGCACGTAGCTCGCCTCGCCGAAGCAGTCGCCGGTATCCAGGGTGCCGATGCGCCGCCCGTGGCGCTCGACCGCGCAGGCGCCGGAAACCAGGATATAGAAGCGGTCGTCCATCTCCCCTTCCTTGACGATCTCCTCGGCCTGCGAGTAGTCCTGCCAGCTGCTCGCCCGCAGCACCTCCCAGATCTCCGCGTGGGAAAACTCGTGGAAGAACTTCAGCCGCCGCAGGACGCCGAACTGCTCCTGCCGGTCGATGCGCGCGTTGGCCTCGCGCAGGCGCTGATGCACGCGGGTCAGGTCCGCCGCGAAGTCGAGTCCGGTCTTGTACCGCTTCGCCGGGTCCTTCTGCAGCGCGGTGGCGACGACGTTCTCCAGCTCCTCGGGCACTTCCTTGCGCTGACTGTGGATGGGCGGCGGCGTGGCGTACACGATCTGGTGCAGGAGCTTCTGCAGGTTGCCGGCGCGGAACGGGCGCGAGCCCGTCAGCAGCTCGTACATCACCGCGCCGAGCGAGTAGAGATCGGAGCGGTTGGTGAGCTCCAGGCTCTGCACCTGCTCCGGCGACATGTACGAGGGGCTGCCGGCGATGCCCTCGATGCGCGAGATCTCCGAGTCCGACACCAGCGCGATGCCGAAGTCGATGATGCGCACGTCGCTGTCCTGCGTGAGCATGATGTTGGACGGTTTGATGTCGCGGTGGATCACGCCGCGCGTATGCGCGTAATGCAGCGCCTTCGCGCACTTGAAGACGATCTCGACGGTATCGTCGGTGCGCAGCAGATTGTCCGGCCGGCAATAGGCCGCCAGCGTGCGCGCGCCGTGCACGTGCTCCATCACGATGTAGCAGTGGTCGTTCTCTTCGCCCGCATCGTATATGGGCAGAATGTGCGGATGCTGCAGCATCCCGACTAGGTGCGCCTCGGACAGGAACATCTTGCGCGCCACCCGGGCGCGCTCGGCGTCCGCGCCCGGATCCATGTTGTAGACCTTGATCGCGACGTCGCGCCCGTAGTAGGCGTCATGCGAGAGATACACCACACCGGTGCTGCCGCGCCCCACTTCCTTGATGACCATGTATTTGCCAATCCTTTCCGGAATGCCGCGCGCAGCGGCCTTGGGCAAAACAGGAGGTCCTTTGGAAGGTGCGGGTACGGGCATGAGTCGCAGCTGCGAATCGTGGAACGCCCGAAAGGATACGGACTGCGCCTGCGCGTGACTGTGATGCATTGCCGTGGCGCATTCGATCGCGCGCGCGCCGCATCGCCGTCGCGCGCGGCGACTTGACATAACCGACGCTCAGGCCGATCCGGCGAAATGATCGTAGCCGGAATGCGAGAAGCTCATCACGGCGCCGTCGCGAACGACGTCCGCACCGGGCGTTACTCGCAGCGTGCCGATGCGTGTATATCCCCAGCGCTCCGGCGGCAACTCCCCCAGCAGTCTGCCGACATGCGCCGGCTGCACGCTGAAGCAGAGCTCGTAGTCATCTCCTGCGGTCAGCGCAAGCCGACGCGCACGCTCCTCGCCCACCGTGCTCACCAGCGCCGGCGAGACCGGGACCTGCTCGTACGCAATCTCCACACCGCAGCCGCTGGCGCGCGCCAGCTTGCCCGCATCCGCGAGCAAGCCGTCCGAGACATCTATGCAGGCACTGGCGTAGCGGCGCAGACATTCGCCCAACGCCACCCGTGGAGCCGGGTAGAGAAAGCGCTCGCGCAGATACGCCGCCGACTCTCCTTCGGCCGGGAGCCTGCCCTGCTCCAGATCCAGGCCGGCGCCCGCATCGCCCGGGGTGCCCGACACGAACAGCGCATCGCCGGCCCGGCCGCCGGATCGCAGCAGCGCGGACGAGCGCGGCGCGTACCCGAGCAGTTGCACGGTCACACAGAGCGGTCCGGATGTCGTGTCCCCGCCGACCAGCGCGACCTCGTGAGCGCGCGCCAGCGCGGCCATGCCCGCTGCAAACTCCGACAGCCAGGCCTCGTCCGCCGCCGGCAGCGTCAGCGCGAGGAGAGCCCACGCCGGACGGGCGCCCATGGCGGCCAGATCGCTCAGGTTGACGGCCAGCGCGCGATGACCGATCGAGGCAGGGGCGCATCCGTGGGGAAAATGCACGCCGTCGACCAGCGTGTCGACGGCAGCGACCAGCTCCGCGCCCGCGGGACAATCGAGGATCGCCGCGTCATCGCCCACTCCGACGCGGACATCGGTGCGCCGCGCGCCGCAGCCGCGGAAGAACCGATCGATGAGCTCGAATTCCGCCAGGGACACGCGCTCAATGCTCGTCGGGCCGGAGGGCACGCGCCGCCCGATCCAACACTGCGTTGACGTATTTGTGGCCGTCCGTGGCGCCGAACCGCTTGGCAAGAGTCACCGCCTCGCTGATGGCAACGCGATACGGTACGTCCGGACGATGGCGCAGCTCGAACACGCCCAGCAGCAGAATCGCATGCTCGATGGGATCGAGGAGCGCGGGACCGCGATCGGCCCACGAGGCCAGGTCCGCGTCGAGCGCCTCGCGCGCGCGCCAGACGCCCTCGACGAGCTCGCGGAAGTACTCGCGATCCGCGCGCGGCATGTCCTGCGCATCGTGGAACTCCTGGATGAGGTCCTGCCAGGGGCACTCGTTGAGCTGCCAGCGGTACAGCGCCTGCAGGGCGAGCTTGCGCGCCACCGAGCGTTGGCCGGAGAGCGCACGGGTGGAGGGATCGGTCGGCATCTTCGGTCGTCGCGCGGTGGGCGTCAGGTAGAGAGGCGCGCCATCAGGCTCGCCATCTCCAGCGCCGCGACCATGGCTTCGCCGCCCTTGTTGCCGGCGGCGGTGGCTGCGCGCTCGAGGGCCTGCTCCACCGTCTCGACGGTGAGCACACCGAAGATGATGGGCACGCCGGTCTCCAGGCTCGCGAGCTGCAGTCCGCGCGCGCACTCACCCGAGACGTACTCGAAGTGCGGCGTGTCCCCACGAATGACACAGCCGAGCGCCACGACGGCATCGTAGCTGCCGGACAGCGCCAGCCTGCGCGCGGCGACCGGCAGCTCGAATGCCCCCGGAACCCGCGCAATCAGCAGGTCCTCGGCGGGGCCGCCGCGCTCCAGCCAGGCGGCCGTCGCGCCCTTCACCAGGCTCGCGACGATGAAATCGTTGAATCTCGCGGCCACTACGGCGACCTTGCGGCCGCGCGCGACGGTCTCTCCCTCGAGAACTCGAGGTGCGCTCAAACGGCCTCTCCAACGTAGCTGTCAATCTCCAGACCAAACGCGGAGATACCGTGTATCTGCTTCGGCGCCGACAACACTCGCATCCGGCGTACGCCAAGGTCCTTGAGGATCTGCGCGCCGATGCCAAACGTCCGCAGCACCTCGCCGTCGCGCCGGGCGCCGTCCGCGCCAGTCCCCACATCCGGCTGAGCTCCGCCGCTGCCTGGCATCGCCAGCGACCGCACGGACGCCAGCAGGTCGTCCGACGACTCGCGGTCCCGCAGGATCACGATGACTCCATTGCCGGCACGCGCGATACGCTCCATCGCCGCCCGCAGAGTCCACGCCAAAGGGTTCGCCCGGATACCCAGAAGGTCGCGCAGCGGATCCACCACATGGACACGGACGAGCGGCGGCTCCTGACCCCGCAGATCCCCCCGGGCGAGCGCAAGATGCACATCCTGACTGACGCGGTCCTCGTAGGCGTAGAGCGTGAACTCACCGAGCTCCGTCTGCACGGCCTGCGCCCGCACCCGCTCCACGGAGCGCTCGTTGCGCAGCCGGTGGCGGATGAGATCGGCGATGGTGCCGATCTTCAGTCCATGCCGCCTGGCAAAGAGCTCGAGCTGCGGCCGCCGCGCCATCGTGCCGTCGTCGTTCATGATCTCGCAGATGACGCCCGCCGGCCTGAGGCCCGCCAGGCGGCAGAGGTCGACGGCCGCCTCGGTATGGCCGGTTCTCACGAGCACGCCGCCGCGGCGGGAGCGCAGCGGAAAGATGTGGCCGGGCCGCGCGAAATCGCGCGGCTCCGAGCGCTCGTCCGCCAGCGCGCGGATGGTGGCTGCCCGGTCGCTCGAGGAAACGCCGGTCGTCGTCCCGGCCCGCACGTCGACGGATATCGTGAAGGCCGTGCGGTGGGATTCGCTGTTGCTCGCGACCATCTGCGGCAGATCGAGCCGCGCCAGCCGCTCCTCCTCCATGGGGGCGCAGATGATGCCGCCGGCGTACCGGATCATGAACGCCACGGCCTCCGGCGTCGCCAGCTCCGCGGCCATGATGAGGTCGCCCTCGTTCTCGCGGTCCTCGTCATCCATGATGACGACCATCCGCCCGGCCTTGAGGTCGGCGACGATCTCCTCGACGGAATTCATCGTTGCCGGGCCGGTCGGCAAGGCCGGCTTGCCGGAAATGGGCAGGACTTTGGACATGGGAATGCCTCGGGGTAGGTGCCCCGAGTATACCCGCGGGGTTTACCGGCCGTTCGCCAGCAGCGGCAGGACCGCCTCCTCGAGCGCCCGGCTGGAGACCCCGGACGGGCCCTCGGCCTGCAACTGTGCGCGGACCACCCCGTGGGCGTCGATCACGTACGTGATCGGAACCGCGATCGGCTCGCCGAAGCCGTTCACCCGCGCCGCGCTCGCCAGCGCGCCCGGATAGCTGAACTGCCGCATCACCTGATGCACGCGGGCGGCATCCGGGGCGTCATCGATGCTGAGACCGAGGAGGACGAGCCCGCGCGAGTGATAGCGGCGGTAGAAAGCGTTGAGCGTCGGCATCTCGCTACGGCACGGCGAGCACCAGGTGGCCCAGAAGTTCACCAGCACCACCTTGCCGCGCAGCCTGGCGAGGTCGAACGGGTGGCCGTCGAGCTCCGGCACGACGAGCGCCGGCGCAGGCTGACCGACGGCCGGCGGCGAGCCCAGGGCCGGCAGCGGTGCGGCCAGGACGGCCGTGGCGGCCAGGGCCAGCAACGCCCATGCGGGAGCGGCGGTTCGAGAAGGTGCTTTTCTCATGATCGATGACTGGGCGTTGCGGTATCGGACAGGAGCCGCTCGACATAGCGGGCGATCGGGTCGACCTCGACATTCACGCGCGTGCCGACCCGCAGGGATCCGAGGGTCGTCACGGCCAGAGTGTGCGGGATGAGATTAATGCCAAACGTGGCGCCTTGCACCTCGTTCACCGTGAGACTCACGCCATCGATCGCCACGGAGCCTTTGCGTGCGATGTAGCGAGCCAGCGCGGATGGGACGGAAATCTCGATCCGGCTCGAGCGCGCGTCGCCGCCGACGGCGGCAATCTCGCCCACCCCATCGACGTGGCCGGAGACCAGATGGCCGCCGAGAGGATCGCCTGCTTTGAGCGAGGGCTCCAGGTTGACCGGCGAGCCGGCCGTCAGGTCGCCCAGCGTTGTCAGCGAGAGGGTCTCGCGCGATACGTCGGCGGCGAATTTCCGCTCGCTGAGCTCAACCGCTGTCAGACAACAACCCTGAACGCAGATGCTGTCGCCGATGTTGATCCCGGACGGATCGAGTCGGTCAAAGGCGATCAGAAGTCGAGCATCTCCGCCGCGAGCCTCGCGACTCATCAGCCGGCCAATGTCTTGAACGATCCCCGTGAACATGCGCTTGTCTTCCTCCGGGTCAGTGATGCCGGGGCCGGAGGCGCAGCCGCAGGTCTTCACCCACCCGGCACGAGTCGACGATGACGAAATCGGGCGCATCCTGCAGGTTCCGCAACTCGGTCATCTCGACCAACGGCCGTGCCTGCGGCCCGAGCAATCGCGGTGCGATGTAGACGATCAGCTCGTCGACCAGCGCCTCGCGCAGCAGCGCCCCGGCGAGCCTGGCTCCCGCCTCGACCCATAGCTCGTTGATCTCGCGCCGGCCGAGCCGGTCCAGCACCTCGGGCAGGCTCAGGCGACTCCCGTCCGGATCCGTGCCCGTGACTTCCTCGACCGCGGCGCCCCGCTTCACCAGCTCGGCGCGCCGGGCAGCGAATCCGGCCTCCCGCTCGCCGGCGCTTGCAGCCGTCATGATCAGGATCGGACCCCCGGTCGTCAGCATCCGCGCGGCGGGCGGAGTCTTCAGGCCAGCATCGAGTACGACCCGCAGGGCTTGCGGGCGGGGGCGCCCGGAAGGTAATTCCGGCAGTCGAACATCGAGTCGCGGATCGTCCGCCAGCATCGTGCCGATGCCCGTCAGAATAGCGGAGCTGCGGGCACGCCACTGCTGCACGTCCTCGCGAGCTGCCGGACCGGTGATCCACTGGCTGGTACCGTCGGCGAGCGCGGTGCGCCCGTCCAGGCTCATCGCGAGCTTCACCCTGACCCAGGGCCGGCCGCAGCGCATGCGCTTCAGGAATCCTGGATTGAGCTCCGCCGCCTCCGCCGCCATCAGGCCGGACTCGACCGCCACTCCAGCCCGCCGCAAGGCTTCCGCGCCCTGACCGCTCACCTGCGGGTTGGGGTCCTCCAGTGCAAACACGACACGCGCCACTCGCGCGGCGAGCAGGGCGTCGACACACGGAGGCGTGCGGCCGTGATGACTGCACGGCTCCAGAGTCACGTAGGCGGTCGAGCCGGCAGCTTTCAGTCCTGCCGCGCGCAACGCGTTGACCTCAGCGTGTGGCTCCCCCGCACGCTCGTGCCATCCCTCGCCGACGATGTCCTCGGCCTGCGCGATGATGCAGCCGACGCGGGGGTTCGGATGAGCCGTCTCGAGGCCGCGCTCGGCGAGTGCGAGCGCGCGCGCCATGGCTCTGCGATCAAAATCGGAGAACATGGCGCGGTCGACTCATTTGCCGCTCTCGCCGGCGGTGGGCTCTTCCGCGGCAGAGGGCTCCGGCGGCAACAGGGAAAGCTGGTCGCGGTCCTGCGCCGGCTGCCGCTTTGCGGGGCGCTTGCGCTCCGGCTCGCGGGGCTTGCCCTCGCGCTGGTCGCGCAGCCTGCGGATCTCCTCGTGGAAAGCCTCGACGTCCTCGAAGTGGCGGTAGACGGACGCGAATCGCACGTACGCCACTTCGTCGAGCTGCCGCAATTCCTCCATCACCAGCTCGCCGATGACCCGCGACGGGACTTCGCGATCGCCCAGGGCGCGCACCCTGTGCGCAATGCGGCTCAATGCCTCATCCACCTGCGCGCGCGGCACGGGACGCTTCTCGAGCGATTTCTCCATCCCGGAGCGGAGCTTGGTCTCGTCGAAAGGCTCGCGTGTGCGGTCGCCCTTGACGACCATGGGCATCAGGAGCTCGGCGGTCTCGAACGTGGTGAATCGCTCGCCGCAGGCCAGGCACTCGCGCCGACGGCGGATCTGACGCCCTTCGCCGGCCAGCCGGGAGTCGGTGACCTTGGTCTCGATGTGGCCGCAGAACGGGCAGTACACGGATCAGCCATAGACCGGAAAGCGCCGGCAGAGCTCGAGCACCTGCCCGCGCACTCGCTCCACGACGGCCTCCGCGCCGCCGGCGTCCAGCACGTCGGCGAGGAGATCGGCCACGTGCTCGACCTCGCGCTCCTTGAACCCACGCGTGGTCGCGGCCGGGGTGCCGATCCTCAGCCCGCTCGCGATCATGGGCGGGCGCGGATCGTTCGGCACGGCGTTCTTGTTCACGGTGATGTTGGCTTTCCCCAATGCGGCGTCGGCCTCCTTGCCCGTGATCGTGCGGCCGATGAGGCTCATCAGAAAGAGGTGGTTGTCGGTGCCTCCCGAGATGATCTGATAATCCCGGCGCGCGAGCCTGGCCGCCATGGCGCGCGCGTTCGCCAGCACCTGCTTTTGATACTCGGCGAATTCCGGCTGCAGCGCCTCGAGCAGCGCCACGGCCTTCGCGGCGATGACGTGCATGAGCGGGCCGCCCTGCGTTCCGGGAAAGATGAGAGAGTTGAGCTTCTTGGCGATTTCCTCGTTCTCGCGCGCCAGGATCAATCCGCCGCGCGGGCCGCGCAGCGTCTTGTGCGTGGTGGTCGTCACCACGTCGGCGTGCGGCACCGGAGTCGGGTAGATGCCCGCCGCGACCAACCCCGCGACGTGCGCCATGTCCACCACGAAGTAGGCGCCGACGCTCTGCGCAATCTCCGCGAACCGAGCCCAATCGACCACGCGCGAGTACGCGGAGAAGCCCGCGATGATCATCTTCGGCCGGTGCTCCTCGGCCAGGCGCCGCACCTGCTCGTAGTCGATCTCGCCGGTATCCGGGCGAATCCCGTATTGCGCCGCGCGAAAGAGCTTTCCCGAGAAGTTGACGCGCGCCCCGTGGGTCAGGTGCCCGCCGTGATCGAGGCTCATCCCCAGGATGGGGTCGCCGGGCTGCACCAGCGCGAGGTAGGCTGCGGCGTTCGCCTGCGATCCGGAGTGCGGCTGCACGTTGGCGTACGCCGCGCCGAAGAGCTTCTTCGCCCGATCGATGGCGAGCTGCTCGGCGATGTCGACGTACTCGCAGCCGCCGTAATAGCGCTTGCCCGGGTAGCCCTCCGCGTATTTGTTCGTGAGCACCGAGCCCTGCGCCTCCAGCACCCGCGGACTCACGTAGTTCTCCGAGGCGATGAGCTCGACGTGATCCTCCTGGCGGCGGCGCTCGCCCTCGAGCGCGCGGCTGAGCTCGGGGTCGAAGCTGCGGATATCCAGGCTCTTGGAGAACATTCGGGGGTCCTGTCGAGGTGAGCGAAAAGGACTTGAGATTGTACCGGAAGCCCTCTGCCATGACTGGCCGGGAGCGACTCAGGCACAGGGACGTGCCCGGCCGCCGCAGGTGGCCGAGTCTCGGGCAAAAACCACGCTTAGCCGCTTCGGCGTTGCCCGAGACGGCGCTGGGCCGGGCAGGAGCCCGGATCCAGCGCTTTATATGAGGCTCTCGACGACGGCGTTCCAGGCGCTGGCGAGATTGGCGCGATCGTAGCCTCCGCCTCCCAGCGCGAGCACACGCCCGTGGCCGAGCCTCGCGGCGAGAGCCACGAGGTCGCTGGCCGCGCGGGCATGGGCGCGCGGCGTCAGACGCAGGTGCGTCAGCGGATCCCCCTCGATGCTGTCCGCGCCGCACTGAAGAATGATGAACTGCGGCTCGAAGCGCTCGAGGTGCGCGATGACTCGCGGCCATACTTCCGAGAACGCGGCATCGTCCGCGCCCGGCGGCAACGGCAGGTTGAGCTTGG
>JASHVV010000364.1 GCA_030044385.1 Gammaproteobacteria bacterium | reverse complement strand
TGCGTCTCGATCGCGCTCAGGAGCTCGTCCTTGGTGAAGGGCTTGGTGAGATAGTGCTCCGAGCCCACGATGCGCCCCCGCGCGCGATCGAACAGGCCGTCCTTGGAGGACAGCATGATGACGGGAATCGAGCGAAAAACCTTGTTGTGCTTGATGAGCGAGCACGTCTGATAGCCATCGAGCCGCGGCATCATGATGTCGACGAAGACGATGTCGGGCTGGTGGTCGGCGATCTTCGCGAGCGCATCGAAGCCGTCGATCGCCGTGAAGACCTCACACCCCTCCTTGGCAAGGAGGGTCTCGGCCGTGCGGCGGATCGTCTTGCTGTCGTCGATCACCAGAACCTTAAGGCCCTGGAGCTTCGTGTTGCTGCCGGTCACGGTCAGGCAACTCCTTCCACTTGACTTGGAGCCTCGGGATCGCCGCCCGGGAGCCGGCGAGCGTATGCGGGGCCGGAGACTACACGCAATGCACGGCGGTTCGCCATCGACTCCTCCGCCTCCCGAGAAGGCGCTGAGTTTTTAACATATCGGCCTACCCCCCGCCATGCCATCCAGTTCACGTTTTTTGATTGGCGCGAATCGCTCCCGGCGATTCGCGCGGCCAGCCCTGTGACTTGATTCACATCCGCGGCCCAGGGCGGCCTGGGCCGCTCAATGATTTGCTTGCGCACGTCGCAAGTAGCTGGGGCCGCTGGCATTATGTCTCCATGCCCAAAGCCGTCCGCCTCGGGGTCGTCATGGACCCCATCGCCGCCATCCACTACGCGAAGGACTCGACGCTGGCCATGCTGCTCGCGGCCCAGGCACGCGGCTGGACGCTCTTTTACCTGGAGCAGCAGGACCTCTCCCTGCGCGACGGCATCGCCCGCGGGCGGCTGCGGCCGCTCACCGTCAGGGCAGATCCGGCCCGCTGGTTCGAGCTCGGCGAGCCGCGCCTCGAGCCGCTGGGCGGGCTCGACTGCATCCTGATGCGCAAGGACCCGCCGTTCGACACCGAGTACATCTATTCCACGTACGTCCTGGAGAGGGCCGAGGAGCAGGGCGCGCTCGTGGTCAACCGCCCGCAGGGCCTGCGCGACATCAACGAGAAGGTCTACACGGCGTGGTTTCCGCAGTGCTGCGCGCCGACGCTCATCACCCGCGACATGGCGGACATGGGGGCCTTCCTGCGCGAGCACCGCAAGATCGTCTGCAAGCCGCTCGACGGCATGGGCGGGCGCTCGATCTTCGTCCTGGAGGAGCACGACAAGAACATGAGCGTGGTGTTCGAGACGCTCACCGACTACGGCCGGCGCTTCGCCATCGTGCAGCGCTACCTGCCGCAGATCGTGGCCTCCGGCGACTCGCGGGTGCTCCTCATCGGCGGCGAGCCGGTGCCTTACGCGCTGGCGCGCATTCCGCAGCCTCACGACAACCGCGGGAATCTCGCGGCGGGAGCGCGGGGCGTGGGCCGCCCGCTCGAGGAGCGCGACCGCTGGCTCGCCGGCCAGATCGGCCCGGCCCTCGAGGCCAAGGGGATGCTCTTCGTCGGGCTCGACGTGATCGGCGGCCTGGTGACGGAAATCAACGTCACGAGCCCCACCGGCATCCGCGAGCTCGAGAAGCAGTTTCACGTCGACATCGCCGGCCAGCTCATGAGCGCGATCGAGCGGCGGTTGTCGCCGGGTCGCCGCGGCGCGCCCCTCTAGCCGGGTCGCGGCGTGACGATGGGCGCCAGAAAGGCATTGATGCTGCGGGAAGGGCGGGCCCCGGTCTGGGATCGCCTGCTCGCGATGCTCTTCTTCGTGGCGCTGCTGCACGGGGTCATCATCCTCGGGCTGACGTTCAAATCGCCCATCGCCGGCAATGACGGCGCACCGGGGCTGCAGGTGCTGCTGGTCTCCGACGAGGTGCCGACGGCCAGCCGCAACGACACGGCGACCTACCTGGCACAGCGCACGCAGCTCGGCTCCGGCAATACCCGCGGGAACACCACGCCCCGCAATCCCGCGCAGGCCCCGGTCCTTCCGGCGCAGCAAGGGACCGTGGACGGCAAAGCCCTGAGCGCGGACGGTCAGGCGGCCGGCTCGCACGACCGGCGCGTGCTGACCACCTCGGCCTGGCAGGCGGTCGTTCAGTACATGACCGATCAGGGCAGTGCCGGCACTGCCTCGGAGCAGCCCCTCCTCATCGACCAGCAGGCCTCCGCGCAGCCTGGACCCGACGATGACACCGGGCCGGTGGAGCTGCGCGGGCCGAAGCGCGACGAGCTCTGGGTCACGCCGGACACACGCGCCGCCATCGTCGCGCCGTATCTGGTCGCCTGGCGCGCCAAGGTGGAGCGCATCGGCACCCTCAACTTTCCCGCGGCCGCACGCCAGGCCGGCGCCAATCAGAATCCGGTCATCGAGGTCGCCATCGACTCGCAGGGACGCCTCCTCAAGGCCGCGATCCGCCGCTCGAGCGGCGATCCGGAGCTCGACCAGGCGGCGCTCACCATCCTCAAGCTGGCCAGTCCCTTCGACCCCTTCCCGCCCGGGCTGGCGGACCGCTACGGCGTGCTGCGTTTCGTCTACGAGTGGCAGTTCGTCGGCGGCCGGGTCGCGGCCGGCACGGTCACCGCCGCGCCTTGAGCGCCGTTTCTTGAGCCGGGAAGGCTCCACCCCCATACTGGTATCCATGGGCGACGAGGACAGCAGCGAGAGCGCGGCGGCCGGCGACGACGAACCGCTCACTGGCTCATCCTCGCGGGCGGATCTGTGGCAGGGAGGAGGCCTGACCAACCACCTCCTGATCGCCATGCCCTCGCTCCTCGATCCGAACTTCGTGCAGACCGTGGCGCTGATCTGCGAGCATACCGATCGCGGCGCGCTCGGCATCGTTCTCAACAAGCCGCTGCCCATGCATCTCGCGGACGTGCTCTCGCAGATGAAGCTCGAGCCCTTCACGGAAGGCATCGGCTCTCA
>JASHVV010000363.1 GCA_030044385.1 Gammaproteobacteria bacterium | reverse complement strand
CCAGCGGCCGGGCGCGTACTTCAAGATCCCGGCCTCGCAGATCATGGAGGTCGGCGTCGAGCTCGACATCTAGCTCGCGGGCACGGGAGTGGATTGCCTGCGTGGAAATTCTCTGCCAAGCTGAGGCGTCAGGCGCAGCCGCAGCAGGCGGAGAGGGCCGCTTCCATGAACGGGGGAATGCAAGCCGTGCAACGTTTTTTCGGTTGGCCGCTATCGGTTGCGCTGCTGCTCGCCACGATGGCGGCAGCGGCTCAGGTGCCGAGCTCGAGCCAGAATTCCCAGGCTCCCGCCGGCTCACCAGGCAGCGGCACGACGACGACCGCCGCCGGCGGGGCAACGGCCGCGCCGGCAACGCTCACTCCGGGCGTGACGATCACCGGTCAAGCGCCCAACGCGCACCCGTTGCCCAAGTTTCCAGCGGACGAGTTCACCAACTGCACCCGCAAGCAAATGGGACTTTCGAACCCGGACGCCGAAGGTACCATCGACATCGGCCAGATGGCCACGAGGTCGTGGTTGTGTGAGAACAAGCTCAATCACGAGCTGCAGGTCGTGATCGACGCGTGTCTCGATCGCAGCGGGGAAAACCCGCTGCCCAGAATCATCCAGGCCTGCACGGAGTCGCTCCAGCACAAGGCACTCCAGGACGACGAGCGCTTCTTTCTGATCGCGAGTCGCGCGGAAGCGTATTTCGCCGACGGCGACTGGCAGCACGCGCTCGACGATTACAATGCGGCCATCAAGGCGATCAGGTTCGCTCCCCATCATTACGCGCAGCTCTACAACGCCGCGCTGTACTACGACCGCGGGCTGGTCTTCGTGTCGAGGTCCGACGACGACGACGCGGTGCGGGACTTCGATACCGCCATGGGTATCGACGCCCAGCTCGACGTTCCGGCGCTCAGTCAGCGCGCGAGAATCTATGCGGTGCGCGGCAACCTGAGCGGCGCGCTGGCGGATTATTCGAAGGCGATCAGCCTGCAGCCGAAGACTGCCGGATTATGGAGCGACCGGGGATACGTGGCCCTGAATCAGCGTGACTACGACAATGCCGTCAAGGATGAGACTCAAGCCATCCAGCTCGACCCCAAGCTGGCTCGCGCCTACTACCTCCGTGGCGTAGCTTTTGGAGACCTGGGTAACCGCGTCAATGCGGTGGGTGATCTCCAGACCGCCGTCGGGCTCGATGCGTCCCTGGCCCGTTACGTGGTCATTCAGGGCAAGAACGTCACGCTGAAACTGCCGCCTCTGTGAGGGTCCATCTTATGAGGCGAGTCATGCGAAGGCTGAACGTTGGATTGCTGCTGTCCGTCCCACTCGCAATGGCCACCATTGCTCCAGCGGTGGCGCAGACTGCCGTGAGCGCGCATCCGATGGCGCTGAACGATGTATTCGCCGTGAAGGATGTGGGTGACCCGGAGGTGTCACCGGACGGAAAGTGGGTGCTGTATACCGTCTCGTCAATCGATTTGAAGAAGAACCATCGCACCACGGACTTATGGATGGTGAGCTGGGACGGGAAGCAGGATATTCAACTGACCTACGACTATGACGAGCCGGTGAGCTCCCCCGAGTGGAGCCCGGACGGGAAGCTCATCTCATTTTTATCGGGCCAAAAGGGCAGGGTCGAGGGTACGCAGGTTTGGGTACTGAGCCTGCGCGGCGGTGAGGCTCGGCAGCTTACCGATGTCCCGGAGAAACAGGGCGAGATCAAAGCTTACAGGTGGTCGCCGGATGCGCGGCGGCTCCTGCTGACGGTGCACACGGGTGGGACGGTGAGCGCGAACGCGTTCAACGATGCGAAGGAGAATAAGTCTCTTCCGCCGATTGTGATCACCCATTACCTCTTCAAGCAGGACATCGTCGGGTACCTGACGGCGAAGTCGCACACGTTCCTTTATTTGTATGACGTTCCGACAGGCAAGCTTCGGAAGCTGACACCCGGAGAGGTGTACGACGAGAGCGACGGGACGTGGTCGCCGGATGGGAAGGAGATTGCGTTCATCAGCAACCACACCGCGGAGCCGGAGCGAAACATCAACACGGATGTGTTCGTGGTCGCGGCGAAGGCGGGATCGGAGCCCCGACAACTGACGCACTACACGGGTGCCGACGTGGGACCGCCGGAGTGGAGCCCCAGCGGCAATGAGATCGCATTCCTGCGGGGCGGACACGTGAAGTTCTGGCAATACCAGGAGAATCGCCTGGCGATCATTGCGGCAGACGGCAGCGGACACGCGCAGGTGGTGACGGCGGATTTCGACCGACCCATCAGCGACCCGCGGTGGACATCGGACGGCAGGCAGCTGGTTGCGCTGGTGACGGATGACACGAACCAATATCCGGCGATCATTGACGTGGCGACCGCTGCGGTCAAGCGCCTGGTGGACAGCGACGGCGTATCGGGCAGCCTCACCGCAAGAGCGGGGCACGAGGCGCTGGTATGGACCACGGATGCGAAACCGAGCGAAGTGTATGCGCTGAGCGATGGGCATTTGAGGCAGTTGACTCACCAGAACACGAAGCTCCTGAGCGGGCTGGTACTCGCGAGCACTCAGAATGTGGAGTGCAGGAGCAGGGACGGCACGCGCGTGGACGGGCTGATTACGCTTCCGGATGAGCCCGGGGCGACGAAGCCGTATCCGATGCTCTTGTGGATTCACGGAGGACCGCAGGGGCAGGACGCACATGCATTTTCGGCGATGCGACAGCTGTTTGCCGCGCGCGGTTACGCGGTGCTGAACGTGAATTACCGCGGCAGCGACGGGCGCGGGATCGCGTTTCAGAAGGCGATCTGGGCGAACTGGGGCGTCATTGAGGTGCAGGATGTGGAAGCCTGCGTGAGCCAGGTCATTCACGAGGGCATCGTCGATCCGAAACGCATGGGCGTGGGTGGCTGGAGCTACGGCGGCATCACGACGGACTTCATGATTGCCAGCACCAACGAGTTCAAGGCGGCGAGCGCCGGCGCGGGCATGGGCGATCCGCTGCAGCTTTATGGCGTTGACGAGTACGTGAACCAGTACAACTTCGAGCTGGGCCCGCCGTGGAAGGATCTGCCGAGGTATATCAGGATCGCGTATCCGCTGCTGCACGCGGACCGGATTCACACGCCGGCGCTCTTCATGGGTGGCACGAGCGACTTCAATGTGCCATTGATCGGCGGCGAGCAGATGTACGAAGCGCTGCAGACGCTGCACGTACCTTCGGCCCTGATCGTGTTTCCGCAGGAATTCCATGGCTTCACCCGGCCGACCTATATTCGGGATCGCTACCAGTACTAGTTCAACTGGTATGACAAGTGGGTTCTGGGTAAGAACGTGAAACTCTCGTATATGCCATGGGCGAAGAAAGCACCGAAGGCGCAGATGCACTAGACAGCGCCCGGGCACGGATCGTCAGCCCGAGTATCCCCAGGCGCGGGTGATCGCGATGGCCATCGCCTTCCAGGCGGGTGAGAAATAAAGCGCGATTGCACCGACTTCGCCGGCGACGAGGAGACCGGCACCGATCGCGAAGGAGCGATTGAGCGTGCCGCGCCGCCACAAGTCCCATCCCGCCATCAACCCGAGAAGCAGGAAATTGCCGTAGAAGGTTGCAATCAGATACGCCCAGAAAGTGTTCGGGTACGGAACCAGCAGGACACCGGTGATGCGCGAGAATCCGGGATCGGCAACCGACACCATGGCCAGCATCATCATGCGTTTGTGGCTGGCCGGATCGCGCCTGAGGAAATAGCCGGCGGCGGTGAACAGACCGAACCCCCCGATGTCGACCAGGTTGACCGACAGAAAAGGGATGAAGGACAGGTCCGCGGCATGAGCCGCCAGCAACCCGGCGTCTTTCGTGAGAGCCGCGGCCGGTCCCAGCACCATCATGAGCGCGGCCCACCCGAGCGCCAGCTTGCCGATCCTCTGGTGCAATACAAAGCGCCGCGACTGAATGAGCAGGATCTGGGCCGTGAGGATGAGCATCCAGGCCGTGAAAACGGCGGCGTGTACATAGATGATGAACGCCGGTCGCGGAATCTCCCTCAGGAAGTAATAGGGAATATCGAGCCCGAAGCCGGCGATGAGCCCCGCCCACATGAGCCCGACCCAGACCAGGTAGATTTTTCTGTCGTGCCGCGCATCCCAAGGATCGGCTCTCGATGATGCAACTGTCGACACCGCACCCCCAGTTCGCCGGGCAAACCGCCGGTAGTCGGGTCAGGCGCCGGTTCAGGCGGCCCTCCGGGGAGGACCGCCTGAACGGCCGTGGCGCTTACTGCCGGGGAGGCGTGTAGCTCAGGGACGGGTCGTATCGATCGACGTGTTCCTCGGAACTCGCGATCGAGTTGTCCAAGGATTTGTGGATCTGGTCGGCTTTACGCTGGCCGTAAACGTTCGCCAGCATCTTCCACACCGACGGGGACTCAGGCGTGCCGATCTGCGCCCAACTCTTGGCTGGGATGATCAGCTGAAAATCCGGTGCGCCTGGTCCCGCGAAGTCCATCTCATCCAGCTCGGAGTAATGCGGCCAGTTTGATTTGGCTTCGGCCGCATAGATTGCCTTGACATCGCCCGTGAAGGTCTCATACGCGGCGAGACCCGGTTTGAGCGTGAAAGAGATGACTTCCGTGAGCGGCGTCATCGGGTCCATGTTGCTCGGATAGTGGCTGAAGCCCGGCTTCACGGCCGTAATGGAGGCGGTCTCGCTCAGCAAATGAGGATTGACGTCCGACTCGTACGCTGAATCGCAGGCGCCGGCAATGGAATGGCTGATGTCGAGGCCCGCCCAGCTCGGAAGGATGACTACGTAGGAATACACGTACGTGTTTCCGGTTACGTGCTCCAAGGCCGGCACGGCATACTTGAAGCCGTGCTGGCTCAAGCACTGGTTATAACTTTTGACGCCAGCCTCGTAGGCCGCCTGCTGCGCCGGCGCGACGATGTCTTCGACATCGTAGGTCAGGCTCGTCGGACTCGTGTCCGCCGCCTGCACCGGTCCGGCGGTAACAGCCTGAGCCAGTCCCAGTGCGGCTGCAAACAGCAGCGCGGAATTGATGGCGTGAAGTCGTCGTCGTGTGATGGATCGCATGATGTTTTCCCCAGATGCACCGAGTGCAGTGCGGCGAGTCTGACGCCCCGACGGCGCCGCACTTTGCCGTTTGTCTCAACCGACCATGCCGGCTGCAGAGGCCGCCGAAATCTCGGTCACATAAACGACAGGAGATTTAAGTTGCAACAAATTGATTTATTTAGTATTTACTTCATCGTCCCCGGAGGGGTAGCATCCGTGACCGCCCACTCCATGCCGAGGGAATGCCCGTGCCGAGCCGCTTCTTCAAGATATCCACGCCGTGTCGTGTCCTCTCGCTGGCGTGCGCCCTGAGCCTGTGCTGCCATGGCGCTGCGTATGCCAGCGATGCCGGGTCATCCGCCACCGCGGGGGCCGTGGAGCATCTCTCCATCGATGCGCGCGCTCCCGGCCGGCCGTTTCCCCATTTCTGGGAAGCGATGTTCGGCTCCGGCCGGGCCTTGCTGGCACTGCGGGCGAACTACCAGCGCGATCTGACGACGATGCGTTCGGCCACCGCCATCGGTTATGTGCGCTTTCACGGCATATTGGACGATGACGTCGGGCTGGCCGCCGGCAACAAGGCCCTGTTCTACGACAAGCCCTCGGCCGCGCGCTCGCCATACAACTTCTCATATGTCGATCAGATCTACGATGCATTGCTCGCCCACGGCGTGCGTCCGTTCGTGGAGCTCGACTTCATGCCGAAGGCGCTCGCCGCCGATCCGGACATGCTGCAGTCTTTCTCTTACCACCCGAACACCTCTCCGCCTCGCAGCTACGCGGCGTGGGACCGGCTGATCCGCGCCCTGGCGAGGCACCTGGTCGCGCGCTACGGTGTCGAGGAGGTTGCGCAGTGGTATTTCGAGGTCTGGAACGAGCCGAATCTCGATTTCTGGAGCGGCGTGCCCCGCCAGAAGACCTACTTCGAGCTTTACGATCACACGGCGCGCGACCTGAAGAGCGTCAGTCCGCGCCTGCGGGTGGGTGGGCCGGCGACGGCTCAGGCCGCATGGGTGAGCGCCTTCCTCGCTCACGTGGCCGAGGCGGGGGCACCGATCGATTTCGTCAGCACACACGTGTACGCCAACGACACGGCCGAGAACGTCTTTGGAACACACGAGAAGGTCGGCCGGCGGACGATGGTCTGCCGCGCGGTCCGCAAGGTGCACCAGGAGATCGAGCGCTCTCCGTATCCCCACCTGCCGCTCATCATGTCGGAATTCAACGCCAGCTACGCCAATGAGCCTGATGTCACCGACACGCCCTACATGGGGCCGTGGATGGCATCGACCATTGCTCAGTGCGACGGCTTGGCGCAGGCCATGAGCTACTGGACGTTCTCCGACGTTTTCGAGGAGGGCGGCGTCGCTCGCTCACCGTTCTACGGCGGCTTCGGGTTGATTGCCGAGGACGACATCCCGAAGGCTTCGTTCAATGTCTTTTCCCTGCTGCATAAGCTGGGGAACGTCAGAATGAATACCACCGCGCGGTCGGCACTGATTACGAGGACGCCGGGCGGCGATCTGGCGATCGCCCTCTGGAACTACGCTCCGCCGGACGGCACCGGGCCGCGATATACGCCACCGCCCGCCACCCGGCTGCTGCGGACCTTTGATCTGACAATTCGCGGCATCTCGCCTTCGGCATCGGCAACGCTGTGGAGGGTGGACGATCGACACGGCAATGTGCTGCAGGCCTACGACGCCATGGGACGCCCGGCGTGGCCGACACCGGCACAGATCACCATGCTGAAAAGAGCAGGGCAGCTCTCACCGCCGGAACGCACCCGCTTGAATCAGGGCCGGATCCAGGTGCAGGTACCCCAGCACGGTTTAGCCTTGCTGCAGATCGAAACCCAATGATGCGTCGTGTAATGCCGATCGGCGGCGGCTATCGGGACCGTCGCCAGCCGGGGCTCGGGTCATATTCGCGCATCGCTCTCGCTATGACGTCGGTCTTTGGGCCGAGATCCTTCTGATACACCACCCCGTCCTCACCCACGATGAACGTCATCACGCCGGATGACCGGTAGACCGCCGGGTAGGCCACGAAGCCGAAGCCGGTGACCTTCCCGCCGATGAGATAGCTGCGAGCGCCCCCCGGAGCGCTTGCTCCCTGCTGGGTCAGGACATGATAGTCATAGCCACGATAAGGAGTCGGCGCATGCTTCTCAGAGGCATGGCCGTCCGCGGCGGCGGCGGCCAGGAGCGGCCCGATAGGGCTCTGCGACTCGCCGGAGGCCGCCTTCCAGTAGAGACCGTCCTGCCGGCCGGCAGCGCTTACGATGTGCCGGGCGTACTCGCCGTGGTGGGTTGCGCTGTACTCCTTCTGCGCAGCGGCAAGCTCTTCACAGACCCGGATGGCCGAGAACTCGTTGCGCCCGATGCGGCGGTAGAGGATCTCCCGCTCGCCCGCTGCGGTGTCGAAGGACCACACGTGGCCCGACTGCACGATGGGTATCGGCATCGGCCAGTTCTCCGCGCCGACATAGAGCGTCAGAGTTCCGTCAGGCTCCCTCACGAGGCGGTGCATCTCGTCGTACTTGCGCACGAAATTCTCACGCGCGGCTGCATCCTCGGCCGCATCCCCGGAGGAGACGATTCGCTTGCCGTCGGGTCCCAAGACCACGAGTATCGCCTGCACGTCGTTGCTGCGCACCGCCGCGAAGAGCGCGCTCGCCGCGGCCGCGGGCGAGTCGAAAGTCTCCGGCCCCGGCTGCCGCGCGAAGCACCGTAGGCTTAGACCTCCCGCGAGGCAAATAACCACCACCCCCAACTGAAGAAGACGTGCGGAGCCCGCCCCGCCGGTGCTCGACTGGGTTGATCTCATACGATTGCGCCTCCCAAGGCCCGAAGACCGGCTCATCGCGAGCGGCCACCGCCGCGAGAAACCCCGCCGCCGCCCCGGACTGCGCCGCCGCCGAAGCTGGCGCGTCCCCGTGCTGAGAAGCTCCGGGCTTCGCCGCCACGGGCGAACCCGCTGAACGCGCCCGAGCGGATGCCGATCGCGCCGCGGGGTGCGGCGTAGCCCCGCGCCGCCCCGAGGTCGCCGTCGAATGGATGGGGCGCAGCGCCGAAGCGGGGAGTGGCCCCGGCGTGAAACGCGCTCCGCGCGGCGGCGCTGCGGTAGAAATTGTCCCGGTTGAAGAACGTGACACTGTGGGACGCGTACCGCGCGCGATCAAAGCGCACGAAGCCACTGTGCCAATTGCAATCCCAGTGATGCCAGCCCCAGCCGAAGCCTGCCAGGAAGCCGATCGGAAAGCCCACTCCGAACGAGAGGTACGGGCCCTCGAACCAAATGCCCGGGTATTCGTACCACCCCGGCCAGGCGACGACGAAGGGATACCCGTAAATGTCCCAGGGGTCGTATTCGGGAACGTAGACGATGTCAGGATCGGTCGGCTCGATGTCGATCTCAGAGCCGTCCGAAGTGACATCTTGCTGCGGCGTACTCTGCAGATTTCCAGCCGCCTGGGCGCGCTGGCGCATCGTCTGCACGGCGGCCATCACATCCTGCGGCTGGTTGTAGTAGGCATCGCCGAGCGAGGACGTCCAGGAAAGGTTGTCGTCCATGTTTCCGAGGACGGCTGGAAAGGCGGTGAGCGCCTTGACGCTTGCATCCCAGGGCTGCTGGTTCACCGCCTGGGCAAGGGCATCGCCCGTCAGGTCCTGATTCGCCTTGAGCCATCGGTCGGCCTCGACGATCTGCTCGGGATAGGTGGCGGCCGGAAGAATCGCCGCGACCAGCGAGTCCGGATAGAGCGCAATGGGCGCGACGAGCTGCTCGAGCTGCTCCGGCGACTGCGGAGCGTAAGTCGGCGTCGCGGGCGCCTGCGGTTCCGCAGGTGGGGTCTGCGCATGGAGCTCAGGCGGTACGGCGGCGGCGAGCAAAGCCACCGCGAGCAGGCCAGCCGAAAGCCGCAGTAGAGACCGCGACGCCTCAGGCCCGGTTACACGCGCGAAGTTGACCATGACGTCGAACCTCCAGCAGAAACGGCAAGCTGCGATGCATTATGGACCCGGAACGAAGAGATGCCATTAACGCACCATTAACCTTAATTCAGCTTGTGCAGTCTGCCCGCAGTGGTCACCCGCCATTTTCCTCGTCGGCCGGCTCCGGCAAGGTCCACCGATCCGCCGACCGGGGTTTCAGATAAAGGAAGTAGTATGGAAACCCAGCCGCAAAGATCCCGAGGGCCACCGCGACCGGCACCCACCCGGCAATCACGTTCTCATAAGTCACGACGGCTGTTACCACCACCACCGCTATCGGCGCGAGCGGCCACCACGGCATCCGGTACTCGGCATGTCCGGTCGAGCGGTTGATCCGCCCGATCAGCGCGGCAAGCCCTACGAGCAGATACACGACGACGAGGTTGGCGCCCGTCAAGATCAGCAGCACATTGAACGGCACCAGGCATAGACACAGGACGCTGGCAGCACCTACGACGAGAGTAGCGACGATCGGCGTGTGCAATCGGGGATGCACGCGCGCCAGGGGTCGGTTGAGCCAGTCCGGCCAGGTGCGGTCGCGCGCAGACGCATAGAGCATCCGTCCGGTCATGAGGATACCGGCCAACGCGGCGTTGATGACCGCAATGGCGATTCCCAGGCTGACCATGGCGTTCAGGACGGTTCCACCCCGAGCCTGCACGAACCACGACATTGGATCGGCTGCGCCGATCAGCCCCTCCATGCTGGGTGTTCCGAGAAGGACCGCGATCAAGGGAATGAATTCCGCCGCCACGGTGACGACAAGGGACCAGAGGATCGCGCGTCCGATGGTCGAGCGGGCCTGTCTGGTCTCCTCCGCATAGTAAACCGCCTGACCGTAACCGTTGTAGGCGAAGAGCGCGATGGCGGTGGACGAGACGACCAGACCGGCGGAAGCTTCCGCCAGGGCTCCATGCGATCCCGTGGTCGCGTGCCAGAGCACGGGCAGGGGCTGAGTGATGTGGACGGAACCGAGCACCGTCAACACGGCCAGCGCGGCGATCTCGATGAAGAGAAAAATGCCCGTCACCCACGCGTTGGTCTTGATTCCGAGGCACCCGACGACCGCCACTGCAATCAACACGGCGACGCCGGCCCAATTGGAATCCATGCTCTTCCACAGGACACCGAGGTAGGTACCGACACCGGACGCGAGCACGGCCTGGATCAGGCTATAGTTGACCAGGAGAAGCAGGAAAAGCGCGAAACCGTACGACTTGCCCAGCGTGCGTGCGACGAATGCGTACTCGCCGCCCGTGATCGGAAATGCGCTGGAGAGCTCTGCGTAGCAAAACGCGACCACCACGCCGATCACCGCAGCGATGGCGAAGGCGATTGCCGAGGCGCCGCCGATGCCTTTGACCACGGATGGCACGATGATGAACACGCTCGATGCCGGTGTCACCGCGGATAGCGTGATGAGGATGGTCTCCCTGAAGGTGAGCGAGCGGGAAAGCTCCTGCGCATACTTCACACCCGGGCCACCGCGAGGCGACTTCGACTCCGCCGCATCGGCAGCCATGATCAGATCGGCCTTCACACTCTCATTCACGCGGCGATCCCCTCTCGACCGAAGCGGCCATCACGAGAAACCCACCCTGGACGAGGGTAGCCAGGAGGGCCGTCGGCGCTTTGCCGCTCGTCTCAATCGGTCCGTGCGCACCGTGCGCGCCTCGCTGAGACGCCCGGCAAAGCCCCGCGCCGCCGGCGTGGGAGCATGGCGGCCGGCATCCCTTCGCTGGAGTATCCATCATGACCTCGAGGCTATACAACGCGATCGCCGCCACCGCCATCGTCATGGCTGCCGCTGCCGCTCAAGCCGGCGGACTGCAGGTCGCCGACAGGAAAGCGGCGCTGTCGCCCGTCTACGCATTCATCGCGGACGTGAACAAAGATGATATGAAATCGGCTGCGAGCCTGTTCACGGCGCGCAACGACGTGACCGATGAGTTTGCGCCCTTCCACTGGACCGGCAACGGCTTCGATGCGTGGCTTGCCGATTACACCAAGATGGCGGCCGCGGGAGGATTCACTGCGGGGACGCTGCACCCCCGCAAGCCCGATGTGACCCTGACTCAGGACCGCGGCTATGTCGTGATGCCCATGCGGATCACGTGGCTGCAACGCGGCAAGAAGGGCAGCGAGGAGGGCGATTTCGTCGTCGTGCTGGCCAAAGAGGGCGCTGACTGGCGCATCACCTCCTGGACCTGGACGCGCCGCTAAACAAGGCTGCACAGCCTTCACTGTACTTTTTTGCTCAGAAAATCTCTATAAGAGTATTGTAAGTAACTGATAAGTCTTGACTATTTACTGATGGCCAGACACGCGCGGCTGCGAGGTTGGAGGTCGGCTAAACTTCCCCGCCATGATCACCTATCCCGACATCAACCCGATCGCCCTGCAGCTCGGTCCGATCAAGGTGCACTGGTACGGCATCATGTACCTGCTCGGGCTCGCGGCCGCGTGGCTGCTCGCGCGCCGGCGCGCCGCCAAGCCCGGCTCGACCTGGAAGCCGGTGGACGTCGACGATCTCGTCGTTATCGGTATGACCGGCGGCGTCCTGGGCGGCCGGATAGGTTATGTACTCGTTTACGGCCTCACGTTCTGGACGGCTCAGAACCCGTGGTACCCGTTCGAGATCTGGGACGGGGGCATGTCCATTCATGGCGGCTTCATCGGCGGGATCATCGCCCTCGTGCTGTTCGCACGGCGGCGCGGCCGCAGCATCGCCGATGTTTTCGACTTCACGGTGCCGTTGCCGGCGCCCGGCCTGTTCTTCGGCAGGATGGGCAACTTCATCAACGGCGAGCTCTGGGGCAAGCCGACGACTCTGCCATGGGGCTTCGTCGTCGACCCGAGGCACCTGCATCCGTCGCAGGCGAGCAATGCGCTCTCGGAGTGCGCGCGCTTCGGCATTACGCCATGCATTCTGCACGTGCACGCGTCGCAGCTCTACGAGGGGTTCCTCGAAGGCATCGTGCTCTTCGCCGTGATGTGGTGGTTCACCTCGACATCGCGCCCGCGGCTGGCGCCCTCCGGTCTCTTCCTGTTGCTTTACGGCACGTTCCGCTTCCTGGTCGAGTTCGTCCACGTGCCGGATCCGCAGATGGGATATCTCGCCTGGGGCTGGCTCACCACGGGCCAGGTGCTGTCGCTGCCGATGATTCTCATCGGTATCGCGCTGCTGACTTACGCCTACAATGCTCGCGTGCGCTCCGGCAACGTTGCCACCGCGCAGTTGAGTGGCGCGCGATGAAGCCCGCCGATTTGAGGGGACGGATTGCCCTCGTGACAGGCGGGTCGCGCGGCATCGGGAAGGCCATCGCCATGGCATTGGCCGAAGCCGGCGCCGACGTGGCCGTGAACTACCTCGAGCGCGCCGCCGATGCGACGATGGCGGTAGAGGCCATCCGCTCGTCCGGCCGGCGTGCCATGGCCGTCGCTGGCGACGTTTCGCACGGCGAGTCGGTTCGAAAGATGGTGGCGCGCATCGAGGGCGAGCTCGGTCCAGTCGATATACTGATAAACAACGCCGGGACAGGGCGCATCAGGGGGCTGGATGAGCTCGACGAAGCGGAGTTCGACCGGACGATCGCCATCAACCTCAAATCGGCATTCCTGTGTACCCAGGCGGTGCTGCCTTCCATGCGCGCGCATCGATGGGGACGCATCGTCAACATCTCATCGGCTGCCGCCCGCGGCCCAGGTATCGTCGGCGTGCACTACAATGCCTCCAAGGCGGGACTCGAAGGCCTCACGCGGGGCTATGCCTCGCGTCTTGCAAAAGACGACATCACGGTGAACGCCGTCGCACCGGGCCCGATCGACACGGAGCTGGCCGAACCCCTGCGGGAGATGTCCGTCGCTGCCCGGATCCCTGTCGGACGCTTCGGCACGACGGACGAGGTCGCGCAAGCCGTCCTGATGGTGATCGGAAACCCCTTCATGACCGGTCAGACGATCGCACTGAACGGCGGGATGCTCTTGAGTTGAGCGGTTCCGCGCTTGGAGTAGAGCCATGAATGCCTGTCTGAAAGTCCTGACCGCCTTCTCGCTGCTCCTTTTATCTCTTCCCCTCGCCGCGCAGCAGGGCACCACGGCGGCGCAGGCTCCCGACAAGGACACCAGCTACATCGCGCCCGATGGAACCGCCCGCGTCACCCGCGTCGTTCCCATCCCGCAGAGCCTCAGCCCCCAGGCGCAGAAGTTCCTGGCCAATCCCGCATCTGACGCCTTCCAACCGCAGACTCTCCAGCAGAGGCGCATCGAAACCGACGCATGGCAGGCCCGCGCGGGCGCAGCGTCCCGCAAGGTCTATCCAGCCAGCGTGAAGCGGAGCACCATCGCCGGCATTCCCGTTCTCCTCGTCACCCCGCTCTCCGGAATGGTTCCCGACCGGGTTCTCATCAATCTCCACGGCGGCGGATTCAATTCCGATTCGGGCTCCCTGACCGAGACGATTCCGATCGCCAACCTGACAAAAATGAAGGTTGTCGCCGTCCTCTACCGTCTGGCCCCCGAACACCCGTTCCCCGCTGCCCTCGACGACGCCATTGCCGTCTATAAGAGCCTCCTCAGGACCTACAAGCCCGACCACATCGCCATCTATGGAACCTCCGCCGGAGCAGTCCTGACCGGGGAAGTCGCCGCTCAGATCAAGCATCTCGGCCTTCCCGAGCCGGGCGCTCTCGGCATTTTCTCCGGCTTCGGCGACTTCAGCCGCGCCGGCGACTCCCGGTCGCTCTTCGCCCTCAACGGTCTCTCCGGCCACCTCGAACCGGCCGAGCCCGGCCGGAACCCCGACCGCAAGTACTTCGTTTCCACCGATCCCCGCAATCCCATCCTCTCACCCGTGTTCTCCGATCTGCACGGAATGCCGCCCGCGCTCTTCATCACCAGCGAGCGCGACATGCTCCTCAGCGGCACCACTATCCTTGAACGCGCTTACCTGCGCGCCGGCGATGACGCCCACCTCATCGTTTTCGAAGGGCTGCCCCACGCCTTCTGGAACGACGTCAGCCTCCCCGAGTCCCGCGAGGCCTATCACTACATGGCCGGCTTCTTCACCAAGTACTTGCGGTAGAAGATGACCTTGCCTGAACGGGCCGGAGAGTGGTTCATGCCGGCCCGACTACGAGCGACCGACGTCTTCACCGCTTGAGTAATTCAACCCGACGCCGTACATCTGCCGAAATCGAGTCCAGGCCCTTGCCCGTTCGGACTGCGAGCTTGCGTGCGGTCACGCGAAATCTGCTGACTGCCTGCACGATATCGTCCACACAGGCTTTTGCCCTTGCCACTCGCCATTCCTTTGCGATTGCCAGGAGTATCTCCCTCGTCGGGCACCCGTAGTCGTATTGAAAGGAGAGGGTGTGCTCGCGTCGCTCAGTGACGTCGGGCACCAGATCGAAAGCCGGAGCGAGGCGATAGCCGGATGGGGTGTTGAGCATCCAGAAGTTCTTGAGGTGATCGTCCACGTTCCCGACCGCTGCGTTGAAAGCCATGTGCCGGAACAGGGCGGCGACATCCTCGGCTGGCGATGCAGAGTACTTCCTCAATACCAGGGCAAGATCAGTGTAGCTGGTCACGTATACGCCAGGGCGTTCTCTGCAGAGCGTCCGCATGCTGACCATATGAGTACGTCCGCCACGCTCAGTCACGTCGAAACGGCGGACAAGAAGCACCCGTCGTCTGCCGACCGATTGCAGGCGCATGTCAGGAACCACCAGCCTTGCTTGCCTGGCGAGCTGCAGGCAGGTCGCTTCCAGGCCCACGACGTCGAATATGCCGTCGCGGGTGCGGCTGGGAAACTTGGCGAGCCATTCGATCTCCTGGTCGTGAACGAGCGCCTTCGGGCGCGCGCCACCGGCGCGGCTGCTGCCCTCGAGCAGCTTGCGGAATGCATCACCGGGGGGGAGTATGCCGGCCTCGAAGCGTGCGGCGGCGAAGAGGAGGGTGGAAAGAGACTGCGTGGGCGGCGTAGCGGTCGGGCTGGGCGGCAATGGTCTATCCGTGAACATCAGCGCGCCGGGTCCTCCTCCCTGCAGGGCCAGCAGCATTTCCGGCGGGGAAGACGGCCGACCCTCCAGGCTGAGCGACGCCGCCAGCAGACGCCTGCCCCAATCGTCGGGAAGAGAATCGTCGAGCACCGAAAGAGGTGGATGAAACTGTTCGGCCCGGAACCGGCGTCCGGTCGGCTGCAGCGGCAAGGACACCGGATCGAGAGGGAACGCGTCAGGGTGCGTACTCCACTCCGCCGCATATTCAAACTCGGACTCGAAGCGGCCTCCGGCTTTCGGCTCGGTCGTGCCAAGCTCGCCGGCGAGACGGACAGTGCCGTCGGGGAGACGAACCCACACGTAGAGGCGTTTCATTTCCCACGCCTGGATGCGCGCTGGCGTTGCCGCGCACTCTCTTCGCGGCGCGCAAGGTCTAGCAGGCTCTCGCGCTTTTCGAGCAGGTGATCCAGCGCCTCCAGCTCATCAAGTACCCACAAGGCTTCGAGCCACGTACCAATCTGCACGGTCGGCAGTCCGCGCTCCATTGCACGAACCGTCTGCTCGGATACCCCGATACGCTGCGCGAAAACAGCCATGCTGTCGTTGCGCGCGAGTCGGGCCTGGCGCAGCCGTCGACCCAGTGCGGCGAGCGCCCTACGGACTTCCACAACCTGCGTCATACAGTCGTTTATATCAATGAATGCCCACTA
>JASHVV010000362.1 GCA_030044385.1 Gammaproteobacteria bacterium | reverse complement strand
TCATCGGCCGCGCCCAGGGCAAGGACCCGATCGCGCGCGTCCACATCATCAACGTTCTGGCACGCTTCAACACGCCCGAAGTGCAGACGGCGCTGCAGGGCCTGCTCAAGGATCCCAACAAGCTGATCCGCGGCGCTACCCTCTCGGCGCTGCAGCGGATGGACGGCAAGATCGACATCGAGCGGGTCTGCGCGCTGCTGCGGGATCCGGAAATCGACGTCCAGAACAAGGCCATCGATGTCGTCATCAAGGCGAACGATCCCGAAACCATCCGCTATCTGATCGAGATCCTGAAGGACGAGAACGAGAACGCGCGCCGCGCCGCGGTCGAGGTGCTGAACGAGGTCGGCAACGCCAAGTCGGTGAAGCACCTGCTCGAGGCGCTGAAGGACAGCGACTGGTGGGTGCGCAGCCGCGCCGCCGATGCGCTCGGCAAGATCGGCGGACCGCGGGTGATCGATGCGGTGCTCGAGCTCATCCGCGACAAGGACGAGGACATCCGCCGCGCGGCGATCGAGATTCTCAACCAGACCAAGGACGAGCGGGCGGTGGACTCGCTCATCCAGGCCACACGCGATCCGGACTGGTGGGTGAGCGAGCGCGCTGTCGATGCGCTGGCGGAGATCGGCAGCAAGCGTGCCCTGCCGCGTCTCACCGAGATGCTGAAGACGGGGCCCGCCAAGGCGACTCCCATCGTCGTTCGCGCCCTGGGCAAGCTCGGCGACGCGAAGCTGATCGATACCCTGATGCCCTTCATGGCGCGCCCGGAGCGGGAGCTGCGGATCGAGGCCATGCAGGCATTGTCGAAGCTGGTCGACGAGGGGCACCTCGAGCAGCTGCGCACGGAGCTGCAGAGCCAGGCCGCCTCTCCCGACCAGACCCTCGCGCGGGTAGCGAACGCGGCGCTCGCGGAGCTCGATCACCGCCTGGCGGGCGGTGCGCCGCTGACCGGCGGCACGCCGCTTCCGGCGCCGCCGCCCACGGCTGCCCGCCCCGCGCACCCGGGCGCGCCGATGGAAGCCTCGCGCACCGTCGTCATCGACGCAGCCTCGCAATCGAGAATCGCGGAGGGGCCGCGGCTCGACATCCAGACGCTCAAGCCCGGCGACATCCTCGAGGGCCGCTACAAGTACATCGACCGCATCGGCCGCGGCGCCTTCGGCACCGTGCTGCTGATGGAGGACACGGTCGTCGACGAGCGGCTGATCCTCAAGTTCCTCAACCCCAACGTGGCGACGGACGAGGAAGTGATGAAGCGCTTCGTCCACGAGCTGCGCTACTCGCGCAAGATCACGCACAAGAACGTCATCCGCATCTACGACTTCCTCTTCATCCAGGGCAACTACGCCATCTCCATGGAGTATTTCCCGTCGCACACGCTCGGCAGCGAGATCGTGGGCGACAAGCCGGTCGAGCTCAAGCGCGCGCTGCAGTTCGGCAGCGATATCTGCACCGGCATGACGGTCGCGCACCAGGTCGGGATCGTGCACCGCGACCTGAAGCCCGCCAACGTGCTCATCAACCAGGAAGGGCTGCTCAAGATCGTGGATTTCGGCGTCGCCGCCGCACAGCGCGAAGGCGACACCCAGCTCACGAAGACCGGGTACGTCATCGGCTCGCCGAAGTACATGGCGCCCGAGCAGATCCTCGGCAAGAAGGTCGACGAGCGCGCCGATATCTACGCCGTCGGGGTGATGCTCTACGAAATGCTGACCGGCGTCCCGCCGTACTCCCGCGGCGATCACATGTCGGTCATGTATCAACACGTACAGGGCAAGGCGCGCCCGCCGCAGGAGATCAATCCCGCGCTGCCCGCCGGACTCTCGGAGCTGGTCACGAGGAGCATGGCCGTCGACAAGAGCAAGCGGTTCCAGAGCATGGAAGATCTGCGCCAGGCGCTGACCAAGTACTTTTGATTGAGCGCTGGATCGGGGCATCCTGCCCCGTGCCTGGGCGTGCGTTACGTCAAATTTTTGGCCACAAGCCATTGATTTTCGCGACATAAGGGGGCAAAAGGGGCGGGCTCGACTTACCGCGGAGAGCTCATTTGGCGCGTATAGACGCGTTTCTCAAGCTGGGGGCACAGCAAGGCTGCTCGGACGTGCATCTTGCCGTCGGGGTGCCGCCAATGCTGCGCATGCAGGGCGACCTTCTGCCGATCAAGTTCCGCGACCTGCGGGCCACGGAGCTCGAGGGCTACATCACGGAGATCATGAGCCGCTCCCAGGCCGAGCATTTCGGCAAGGGGCAGGACCTCGATTTCTCGTACGTGTCCGCGGACGGCGGCCGGTTCCGGGTCAACGTCTTCCGCAAGGAAACCGGCATCGGCGCGACCTTCCGCGCCATTCCTTCCGAGGTGCCCTTGCTGGAGAAGATGGGGCTGCCCGCGATCATCACCAAGCTGTGCGACTTCCACCAGGGGATGATCCTGGTGACCGGCTCGACCGGCACCGGCAAGTCCACCACCCTGGCGGCGATGATCAACCACCTCAACGCGTCGCGGAAACTCAACATCATCAGCCTCGAGGACCCGATCGAGTTCGTGCACCGCAGCAAGAACAGCCAGGTCATCCAGCGGGAGCTCGGCACCCATATTCCGAGCTTCGCGGAGGGCGTGCGCGCCGCCATGCGCGAGGACCCGGACGTCATCCTGGTGGGCGAGCTGCGCGATGCCGAGACCATCTCCATGGCGATGACCGCGGCGGAGACCGGCCATCTCGTCCTCGGGACACTGCACACCACCAGCGCCGTCAAGACCATCGACCGCATCATCGATGCGCTGCCGATCGAGGAGCGGGAGCAGACCAAGAGCTTCCTCGCCCAGAGTCTGCTCGCGGTGGTGACCCAGGTGTTGGTGAAGACGCCCGATGCGCGTGGGCGCAAGGCCATCTGCGAGGTCCTGATGATGACCAAGGCCATCGCCAAGCTCATCCAGACGGAGCAGACGCATCAGATCCCGAGCCAGTTGCAGATGGGGCGTGACCTCGGCATGCAGCTCCTCGACCAGGCGCTGCTGGCGGCGATCGGCGCCCGCGAGATCGATCCCGATGACGCTTATTCCTACGCAATGGACAAGCGTCCGTTCCAGAAATACGTCACCGACACCAGCATGCTTCCCAAGGCCGACCTGGCCCCCGCGGCATCGGCGCCGGCCCCGGCGGCCTGAGGGAAGCGGCAAGCCCATGGCGACGATCGACACCTACCTGCTCGAAGTGCTCGAGAAGCGCGGCTCGGACCTGCATTTCCTCGCCGGCGATCCGCCGCGGATCCGGCTGTATGGCGACCTCACGTCGCTGCGGCCGGAGAAGCTCGCCCAGGATTTCGTCAAGGAGGCTCTTTACGAGATCATGCCGAAGACGGCGCTGGATCGCTTCGAGTCGAAGGACGGCGCCGACTTCGCCTACACCATTCCGGAGCGGGGGCGCTTCCGGGTCAATGTGATGCGCCAGTTGAACGGCATGGGAGCCGTGTTCCGCGCCATTCCGTCCAAGGCGCTGACCCTCGATGAGCTGAAGCTGCCCGAGGCCGTGCGCCAGCTCTGCCGCGCCAACAACGGGTTGATCCTGGTCACCGGCAAGACCGGCTCCGGCAAGTCGACCACCCTCGCCGCGATGATCGACGACATCAACCTGAGGGTGAAGGGACACATCCTCACCATCGAGGATCCGATCGAGTTCGTGCACCTGCGCAAGAGCTGCCTCATCAGCCAGCGCGAGATCGGGGTCCACGCCCCGAGCTTCGCGGCCGCGCTGCACTCGGCCCTGCGCGAGGACCCGGACGCCATCCTGGTCGGCGAGCTGCGGGATCTCGAGACGATGAGCATCGCGGTCACCGCCGCGGAAATGGGCATTCTCGTCATGGGCACGCTGCATACGAACGGCGCGGCGCCGACCGTGGACCGCATGGTCAACGTCTTCCCGTCCGACAAGCAGTCGCACGTGCGCACCATGCTCTCCACCTCTTTGCGCGGCGTCGTCTCGCAACAGCTGCTGCAGCGGGCCGACAAGCAGGGCCGCGTGGCCGCGCTCGAGATCCTGATCAACACGCCCGCCGCCGCGAACCTGATCCGCCAGGGCAAGCTCGACCAGCTCGAGAACACCATGCAGGCCGGCGGCCAGTTCGGCATGCGCACCATGGACACCGCCATCCAACAGCTGCTCGAGCAGCGGATGATCACCGGCAAGGAGGCCTACAAGAAAGCCATCAATAAGGCGAAGTTCGAGCCGCTCAAGGACGCGGGCTGAGGGCCGAATTGCTCCGGCAGGCGCTGCCGCGCATACTTTGCGCATGAACGGCCGCCCCGACGCGACGAGCTTCCCGACTCTGCTGCAGCAGCGCGATGCCGCGCGCGCACGACGGCGTCTGCAGGTTTACGAAGAGACCCGGGGCCGGCTCAAGGAGGCGCTGAGAGAGCTCATCCCGGGTCACAAGGTCATATTGTTCGGCTCGGTAACACGAGCCGGCGTATTCAATGATCGCTCCGACGTCGATCTGGCCCTCGAATCGGAGCCTCCGCAGATGAGCGTCTACCGGCTGATTGCGGAACTCATGGAGCGATTGGGCCGCCCCGTCGACATCTTGATGCTCGATCAATGCCGCTTCCGGGAGCGGATCCGCCGCGAGGGAGAGGTATGGATCGCATAGCGCTCGAGACACTGCGG
>JASHVV010000361.1 GCA_030044385.1 Gammaproteobacteria bacterium | reverse complement strand
ATTGGCGCCATGCGCCGTCAGGAACCGCTCGGCCCCGCTGAAAACCGCACCGTAGATTTCCCGGCAAAGCTCCGCAGCCGCGGCGCCGGGCCAGGTCGAGGAGAGGAGGCTTTCCGGGAGGAGCGGATCGCGCAGGTGGATGCGCCGGTATTCGTGGATCAGCAGAGTGCGGATCACGAAGCAGGCGGCCGGCGCAGTCGCTTCCTGCCCGAGGTGGCGCGCAATCGGGCGAAAGAGCGTGACGAACCGGCGATAGCGCTGCTCCAGCTCCGCGAGGTCCCAGGCGCGTTGGGCCAGGGACCGGTCCGCGGCCGGCGAGCCGCTCGAGCTTCGCATGCAGAGCACCCGCGATCCGGCGGGCGTCTTGGCGAGCTCATCCTGGACTTCCCGCATCCTGTCCGCGGGATAGGCGAGGAGGCCGGGCATCGCCTGCCCGAATCCTCGCCAGCGAAAGGCCTCGCTCAGCGAGCTGCGCTCGGCGGCGCTCAGCTGAAACATCAGTAGAAGCGTCCAGCATCCGGTCCATTCCGTCGTCGCGGCGCCGTAGATCCGCCGCGTTGCGAGGTCGAATTCGTCGCGGCCTCGTTTGGTGAGGCGATAGAAGCTGTTGCGCCCGGCGCGCGCCGCCTCGAGCCAGTCATCCTGGGCGAGCCGTCCGATGGAGGTCCGCACCAGGCGCTCGGAGATGCCGAACGGGCGGCAGAGCCCGATCAGGGAGGCGAGCGCGATCTCGCCCCCGCGAGGGGCGATGGAGTCGCCGAAGATCGTGATGAGGAGCGAGCCGGCGCGAATGGGGCGCTGGCTGCGGAAGGCTCGCAGCACCGGCCCCGCCGGCGCGGGCACGGGGGAGCGTTCGTGGGCGGGGCCTTTCATGGGCGCGCAATGTAGCAGGCCACGGAGCCGGCAGCTCGGCCGGCGGGCGGAGGCTTTCTCAAAGTGACACAAAAATAGTTGCTTATGGACAAAAATCGTGTCAATTTAGGCCGCACCGCCGCGAGGGTAGGCCATGTACGCACAAGCCTTGGATCAGCCCGAAAGCCAGCGCGAGCGCGCCGGTGCGGACGCGGCGGCGCTGGAGGCGCGGTTCCTCGCCCGCGTGGAGAGCGAGCAGAAGGTCGAGCCCAAGGACTGGATGCCCGAGCGCTATCGGCGCACGCTCATCCGGCAGATCTCCCAACACGCGCACTCGGAGATCGTGGGCATGCTCCCGGAAGGAAACTGGATCACGCGGGCGCCCAGCTTGAAGCGCAAAGCCATCCTGATGGCCAAGGTGCAGGACGAGGGGGGGCACGGCGCGTATCTCTATGCCGCCGCGGAGACGCTCGGCGCCGCGCGTGAGGACCTGATCGGGCAGCTGTTGTCCGGCGCGGCGAAGTACTCGAGCATCTTCAATTATCCGACGCCCACCTGGGCGGATGTCGGGGCGATCGGCTGGCTCGTCGATGGCGCGGCGATCATGAACCAGATTCCGCTCTGCCGCTGCTCCTACGGACCCTACGCCCGGGCGATGGTGCGCATCTGCAGGGAGGAGAGCTTCCATCAGCGGCAGGGATTCGAGCTCATGCTGACGCTGGCGCGCGGCACGCCGGCGCAGCGGCGGATGGCGCAGGAGGCGCTCGATCGCTGGTGGTGGCCGTCCCTCATGATGTTCGGTCCGGGCGACGCCGACTCCAAGCACACCGCCGACTCGGTACGCTGGAAGATCAAGCGCTTCACCAACGACGAGCTGCGGCAGAAGTTCGTCGACTTCACGGTGCCGCAGGCGCAGTTCCTGGGGCTCGAG
The DNA here is from genome assembly GCA_030044385.1 of Gammaproteobacteria bacterium. Taxonomy (GTDB): domain Bacteria; phylum Pseudomonadota; class Gammaproteobacteria; order Steroidobacterales; family Steroidobacteraceae; genus 13-2-20CM-66-19. The sequence goes on along the minus strand of JASHVV010000361.1, from coordinate 7,893 downwards.
GTTCCGGACCCCGAGCTGCGCTGGGACGAGGCGAGCGGCCATTTTCGGTTCGGTGCCATCGACTGGGCGGAATTCAACGAGGTGCTGCGTGGCAACGGGCCGTGCAACCGCGAGCGCCTGAGCGCACGCCGCGAGGCGCACGAGAGCGGCCGTTGGGTGCGCGAAGCAGCCGCGGCCCATGCCGAGAAGCAGCGGGCCCGCCGCGGCGCGGCGGCTGCCTGAGGGAGAGTTCCATGTCCGATCCGCGATGGCCGCTCTGGGAAGTGTTCATTCGCCCACGCTCGGGCCTCGAGCACAAGCATGCCGGCAGCGTGCACGCGACGGATGCCCGGATGGCGCTCGAGCATGCGCGTGATCTCTACACGCGCCGCGGCGAAGGGGTGAGTCTCTGGGTGGTGCGCTCGAGCGAGATCGTCGCGTCCGATCCCGCCGAGGCCGATGCACTCTTCGAGCCGGCGCGCGACAAGATCTATCGTCATCCCACCTTCTACGATATTCCGGAAGAGGTGAAGACGCTGTGAGCGGCTCCCTCGCGGACGCCGACCGTGCCAGGTACGTCCTGCGGCTGGCCGATACATCCCTCATCCTTGCCCAACAGCTCGGTGCCTGGATCGGCCATGCGCCGGCGCTGGAGGAGGATCTGGGACTCGCCAACGTGGCGCTCGACCTTCTCGGACAGGGCCGTCTGCTCCTCACCTATGCCGGGGAGCTCGAGGGACGCGGCCGCGACGAGGACGCGCTCGCGTTCCTGCGCGAGCCCGCGGATTTCGTGAATCTCGCGCTCGCCGAGCAGCCGAACGGGGACTTCGGGCAAACCGTCATGCGCCAGCTCCTGCTCGATGCCTGGCAGATCGAGCTGTTCGAAGCGCTCGAGCGCTCGTGCGACGAGCGCCTCGCCCAGATTGCCGCCAAGGCGGTGAAGGAGACTCGCTACCACCTGCGTTACAGCAGCGGCTGGGTGGTGCGGCTCGGCGATGGCACCGCGGAGAGTCATGAGCGCGCGCGGCAGGCGCTCGAGCGGCTTTGGCCGTACACGGCCGAGCTCTTCGATGCCGATCCGCTCGAGGAAGCGATCGCCGCCGCCGGGATGGGCCCTCATGCCGCGGAGCTCGCCCCTCGATGGCGTGCCCGGATCCAGGACGTGCTCACGGAAGCCACATTGACACTGCCGCCGCCCGCGAGCTTTCGTTGGTACGGCAAGCGCGGGCAGCACGGCGAGCACCTGGGGCACCTGCTCGCGCAGATGCAGATCCTGCAGCGCACCTACCCGGGGGCACGGTGGTAGCCGAATCCCGACTGCGCGTGGAGCGCGTGCTGCGAACGTTGCGCGACCCGGAGATCCCGGTGCTCAGCCTCCATGATCTCGGCGTGATCCGCTCGCTCGAGGTCGACGGCCATCGGGTCCGGGTCGGTGTCACGCCCACCTATTCGGGCTGCCCCGCCACCGAAGTCATCCGCAGATCGGTCATCGAGGCACTCGAGTCGAGCGGCTTCGACCCCGTGGAAGTGTTCGACGTGCTGAGCCCGGCGTGGAGCAGCGCGGACCTCACGGCGGAGGGCCGCGCCAAGCTCGAGGCGTACGGCATCGCTCCCCCCGAGGAGCCCGTGCATTCGGTCCGAGCGCTGGCGGGAGGAAAGCCGCGCCGCTGTCCGCGCTGCCGCAGCGAGGATGTGGAGTGTGTCAGCGAGTTCGGCTCGACGCCGTGCAAGGCGCTCTACCGCTGCCGCAGCTGCCGCGAGCCGTTCGACTACTTCAAGTGCCTGTAGCGTCAATGACCCTGCCCGAGTTTCATTCGCTCGCCGTGGAGGCCCACCTGAAGGAGGCGGACGATGCCATCCGCCTGCGGCTCGCCGTTCCGCCGCAAGCCCGGGATGCCTTCCGGGCGGTTCCGGGTCAGCACATCACCGTTCGCGTGAATGTCGGCGACAAGAATCTGCGGCGCACCTACACCGTCATCAGCCACCCGGACAGCGCCAGCCTGGAGTGTGCGATCCGGGTACAGGGCCGCGTCTCACGGACACTGGCCGACGGGCTGCGAGCGGGGATGAGCCTGCAGGTGCTGCCGCCCTCCGGGCGGTTTCGGCTGCCGCCGCCGCCGCCGGGTCCCGCGCACTATCTCGGGCTCACCGCGGGCTCCGGCGTCACGCCCATCTTTGCGCTGACACGCGAGTTGCTCGAGACCGCGCCCGCGGCGCGCTGCGCCATCGCGATCGGCAACCAGTGTCTGGCGCGCGGCATGCTGATCGAGGACTGGCTGGCGCTCAAGGATCGCTTCCTCGATCGCCTGACGCTCCATTTCGTGATGAGCCGGGAGCCGCAGGAAGTCGAGTGGCTGAACGGGCGTCTCGATCGTGCCTGGCTCACCCGTGTTGCAGGCAGGCTGTTCGATCCCGCGACGCTCGAGGGCGCGATGCTCTGCGGCCCGGGGAGCATGATCGCCGATCTCTCGGCGGCGCTGCTCGAGCTCGGTGTGTCCAAGGAGCGCATTCACTCGGAGCATTTCGCGCTCGAGCGCCGCTCCCAGGCCTCGCCGCCGCCATCGCGGGACGAAGCGACTGCCGCAAGCGCGCCCGGAACGGAAGTGACCGTCGTCATGGACGGCCGCCGGCGTACCTTCACCATGCCGCGGGATGGCACCCGGATCCTGGAGGCGGCCGAGCGCTCCGGCCTCGTGTTGCCGTATTCCTGCCGCGACGGGATCTGCTGCACGTGCCGGGTGAAGGTGGTCGCGGGCGAGGTGGCTCTCGGCGAGCAGTACGCGCTCGAGCCCTGGGAGATCGCGGCGGGCTTCACGCTCGCCTGCCAGGCGCAGCCGCGCTCGGAGAGCCTGACCTTGAGCTACGATGAGCGTTGAGGGCCGCCGATGACATACGAGACGATCCTGTTTGAAGTGAGCGATTCGATCGCGCGTCTGACACTCAACCGGCCGGAGAAGCTCAACAGCTTCACGACCCTGATGCACGCCGAGGTTCGGGACGCGCTCGGACGGGTGGCTGCGGAGGGCGCTCGAGTGCTCGTCCTCGCCGGAGCGGGCCGCGGTTTCTGTGCCGGACAGGACTTGGGCGACCGCGCCGTCGCACCCGGCGCGCAACCGGTCGATCTCGCCCGGTCGGTGGAGGAGAACTACAAGCCGTTGGTTCTCGCCCTGCGCCGGCTCCCGCTGCCGGTGATCGCGCAGGTGAATGGGGTGGCGGCCGGGGCGGGCGCGAATGTCGCGCTGGCCTGCGACCTGGTCATTGCGGCGCGCTCGGCGAATTTCGTGCAGCCGTTCTGCCGGCTGGGGCTGGTGCCGGATTCGGGCGGGACCTGGACCCTGCCGCGCCAGATCGGCACGGCGCGGGCGCTCGGCCTGACGCTCCTCGGGGAGAAGCTGTCCGCGGAGCAGGCGGCGGCGTGGGGGCTCATCTGGCGCTGCGTGGACGACGCCGAGCTGGCGGCGACCGTGAATGAGCTCGCGCGGCAGCTGGCCGCCGCGCCGACTCGCGGGCTGGCGCGCACCAAACAGGCGATCTACGAGGGGTGCTCGCGAGCTCTCGAGGCGCAGCTCGACGTCGAGCGCGACTATCAGGGGGAGCTCGGTTTTTCGAGCGACTACCAGGAGGGAGTCCGCGCCTTCATCGAGAAGCGTACACCGCGGTTCACGGGGCGATGAGCCCGGAAAGAAACATGCGATCCGTATACATCTGCGATGCCTTGCGGACCCCGATCGGCCGTTACGGCGGAGCCCTGTCCGAGGTCCGCACGGATGACCTGGCGGCGCTGCCGATCCGGGAGTTGATGGGCCGCCTGCCCAGGGTCGACTGGGGCGCGCTGGACGATGTCATCTACGGTTGCGCCAATCAGGCCGGAGAAGACAACCGCAACGTCGCCCGCATGGCGGCGCTGCTGGCCGGTCTGCCTTCGCAGATCGCCGCCGTGACCGTCAACCGCCTGTGCGGCTCGGGACTCGATGCGGTGGCGATGGCCGCCCGGATGATCGCGATGGGGGAAGGCGAGCTCGTGATCGCCGGCGGCGTGGAAAGCATGAGCCGTGCGCCCTTCGTGGTTTCCAAGGGGACAACCGCATTCGCAAGAGACGCGCGGATGTACGACACCACCATCGGATGGCGCTTCGTCAATCCGCTTCTCGAGGAGCGGTACGGAATCGACTCGATGCCGGAAACCGCGGAGAATGTTGCCGCGGAGCGCGCAATCAGCCGCGCGGATCAGGATGCCTTCGCGCTTCGCAGCCAGCAGCGGACCGCGGCCGCGCAGGCCGACGGACGGCTGGCGGAGGAAATCATTCCCGTGACCTTGCCGGCCCGCAAGGGAGCGCCGCGGGTCGTAGAGGTTGACGAGCATCCGCGGGCAACGAGCCTCGAGGCGCTCGCGAAGCTTCCGACTCCCTTCCGGGCGGGAGGCACGGTCACGGCCGGGAATGCCTCGGGTGTCAACGACGGGGCCTGCGCGCTTCTTCTGGCGAGCGGCGAGGCAGTCGAGCGGTTGGGATTGACGCCGCGATCCCGCGTCCTCGGAGCCGCGGTTGCCGGTGTCGAGCCCCGGACCATGGGACTCGGGCCCGTTCCGGCGACGCGCAAGCTTCTCGCCCGCCTCGGGCTCACCGCCGCGGACCTCGATCTCATCGAGCTCAATGAGGCGTTCGCCGCCCAGGCGCTCGCGGTGTTGAGAGAGCTCGGCATTCCCGATGATGCCGATCACGTCAATCCGCAGGGGGGCGCGATCGCGCTCGGACATCCGCTCGGCATGAGCGGCGCCAGGCTCGCCGCCACCGCCACCCATCAATTGCAGCGGACGGGCGGACGCAGGGCTCTTTGCACGATGTGCATCGGCGTAGGGCAGGGGATCGCCCTCGCACTGGAGCGTGCGTAAGCGATGAGCGCGCCGGTTCGCGTCGAGAGCGCGGGGGACATCGCCGTCATCGTGGTGGAGAGCCCGCCGGTGAATGCGCTTTCCCAGGCCGTGCGCGCCGGACTGTCAGCCGCAATCGAGCAGGCGGATCGTGATCCGGCGGTGCGCGCGATCGTGCTCCATGGAGCCGGCAAGGCGTTCATGGCGGGTGCCGATCTGCGCGAGCTCGAGGAGCCGCCCAAGGCGCCGCTCCTCAAGGACGTCCTGACGCGGCTCGAGTCCTCGGCCAAACCGGTGATCGCGGCACTCCACGGCGCCGTGCTCGGCGGGGGCGCCGAGGCCGCGCTCGCCTGTCATTTCCGCTGCGCAACCTCCGATCTGCAGCTGGGATTCCCGGAGGTGAAACTGGCCCTGCTGCCGGGCGCCGGCGGGACGGTCCGCCTTCCCCGGCTCGTCGGGGTGAAGAAGGCGCTCGATCTCATGATCGGCGGCGGCTCGCTCGGCCTCCAGGAGGCATTGTCGGCCGGGCTCGTCGACCGTGCGGCAGGGGATGAGGACGCCCGAACGGCCGCGCTCGCCTATGCGCGAGAGATTCTCGAGCGCGGCATCGGCGTGCGGCGGGCTCGCGACCGGGTCATTCCGGAGTCGGGGCAGGCGAAGCGTGTGCTCATCCCCGAGTATCGAGCCGCGCTGCCGCGCGCGGCCCGGGGCTCGCAGGCCGTCGAGCGGATCCTGCAGAGCGTCGAAGCTGCCCTCGAGCTGCCGTTCGAAGCGGCGCTCGAGCAGGCCCAGGCCGCTTTTCAGGAGTGCCGGATTTCCAGCGAGTCGCGCGCGCTCCGGCACCTCTTCCTGGCCGAACGCGGCTCGGGTGGAGAGGGCGCAAAATCCGCCCGCGACACGGCGCGGCCCGTCGTCCGCATCGGGGTGGTGGGCGCCGGCACGATGGGTAGCGGGATCGCAGCCGCTTGCGCCCAGGCGGGGTTTTCTGTCGTACTCGTCGACGCCGCGCCGGCAGCGCTGGAGGCGGGACTGCGGCGCGTGCAATCGATCACGGACAGCGCCGTCAAGAAGGGCCGGATCGGGCCCGAGGAAGCCCGGGCCGTCGCCGCGCGGCTGCGCGGTGTTGGTGATCTCGCGGCTCTCTGCGACGCCGACCTCATCATCGAGGCGATCATCGAGAGTCTCGCTGCCAAGCAAACGGTGTTCGAGCAGTTGGGTCGGCTCGCCAAGCCGGGTGCGGTACTCGCAACGAACACCTCGACCCTGGACGTGGAAGCCATCGGGCGGGCGAGCGGGCGTGCCGCCGATGTCGTGGGAATGCATTTTTTCAGTCCGGCGCACGTGATGCGGCTGGTGGAGATCGTGCGTGTCAGGGACAGCGCTCCCGAGGCCATCGCCACCGCCTTGGCCGTGACGCGACGTCTGGGCAAGACGGGAGTGATCGTCGGCAACGCCTTTGGTTTCGTCGGCAATCGGATGCTATACGCCTACGGCCGTGAGAAGGAGCTCATGATGCTCGAGGGTGTCGAGCCCTCTCGCATCGACCAGGCGCTCGAGAATTTCGGCATGGCGATGGGGCCGAACGCGGTGGGCGACCTCGCGGGCCTCGACATCGGTGTGAGTGCGCGGCGGGAATGGAAGGAGCGGCCCGACGATCCACGGTTCTTCCGGGTGTCCGATCTTCTCGTCGAGCATGGCCGTCTGGGTCAGAAGAGCGGGGCGGGCTTCTATCGGTACGTTGGACCTGAGCGGCGGCGGGAGATCGATCCGGAGGTCGTGGAGCTGATTCGCGCGGAGGCGAGCCGTCTCGGCGTGCCCCGGCGCGACGTCGCGGAAGAGGAGATCATCGCCCGCTGCATTTACGCGCTCATCAACGAGGGTGCGCGCCTCCTGGAGGCGGGCATCGCCCGCTCGGGCGCCGACATCGATGTCATCTGGTGCAACGGCTACGGCTTTCCGAAGTCGCGCGGCGGCCCGATGTTCCATGCCGACACCGTGGGGCTGAGTCAGATCCTGAGGTTGATCGGCCGCTATCGCGAAGCCGTCGGTCCGCGCTACTGGAGCCCGGCCCCCTTGCTCGAGCGTCTGGCGGGCGCCGGCGGCAGCCTCTCGGGGTATCGCGCCGGCGGCCAGCCGGCAACCTGATCAACCCTTTCCGGAAAGGACCTGAACATGGCGCTTCAAAGCTTCATTGCCGGCCGCTGGATCTCGCCTTGCGCAACGGGGACGGCGCTGCGCGATGCCACGACCGGCGAGATCATCGCCCACGCATCGACGGAGGGCATCGATACGGCCGCGGCGCTCGAGCACGCCCGCACCGTGGGCGGCCCGAACCTGCGCAAGCTCACCTTTCACGAGCGCGCCGCCTGTCTCAAGGCCCTCGCCAAGCGCCTCACCGAGCTCAAGGAGGAGTTCTATACCCTCTCCTACGCCACGGGCGCGACGCGAGCCGACTCCTGGATCGACATCGACGGCGGCATCGGGACGCTCTTCGTCTATGCGAGCAAGGGTGCGCGCGAGCTGCCCGACGCCACGGTCTTCGTGGAGGGTGCCGTCGAGACGCTGTCGAAGGGCGGCGGTTTCGTCGGTCAGCACATCTGCGTGCCGCTTTCCGGAGCGGCCATTCACATCAACGCGTTCAACTTCCCTGTGTGGGGCATGCTCGAGAAACTCGCCCCCGCTCTGCTCGCAGGCGTGCCGGCGATCGTCAAGCCGGCCACGGCGACCGCCTATCTCACCGAGCGGGTGTTTCGCCGCATCGTCGAGTCCGGGCTTCTGCCCGAGGGGACCGTGCAGCTGCTCTGCGGCGGCGTCGGCGATCTCTTCGATCACCTCACGTGCCAGGACGTGATCGCCTTCACCGGCTCGGCGAGCACGGCGCAGAGGCTGAGGCAGCACCCGGTCATCGTCGAGCAGTCGGTCCGCTTCACGTCCGAGACCGATTCGCTCAATTCCTCGATCCTGGGTACGGATGCGCAGGCCGACTCGCCGGAGCTCGAGCTCTTCGTGCGCGAGGTGGTCCGCGAGATGTCGGTCAAGGCCGG
>JASHVV010000360.1 GCA_030044385.1 Gammaproteobacteria bacterium | reverse complement strand
TGGGGCTGGGCAGCGCTCGATGGCATCGTGACGCTCGTTCTCGGACTGCTGCTCTGGGCGGCGTGGCCGCTGTCGGCGCTCTGGTTTCTCGGATTCGCAGTCGGAATCGCGCTCCTTCTGCGCGGCTGGACCATCGTCATGTTCGCGGCAGCAGTGCGAGCGGTCGGCCATAGCGCTCATTAGCGCCTGGTCCTCTGGATACCGGCAGCACGGAGCACCATCGCCTATCCTGGCCGAGCCCTTCTGCGAAGAGGCCCGCGGGACCTGGTGGCTGTGATGGACGCCAGTCGCTCTCGGGCGTGAGCGATGAGCAGCTGTGCCAAAGGTCCGAGAACCCGTTCGGTCAGCCCGTCGGTGCGCGCCTGCGCATGGGCGGCGGAAACCACATCGGGCAAGGCCCGAGCCATGTCAGTCAGCATGCCGATGATCCGATCCTCATCGAGGGCGCAGCTGCGCGCCAGAGTTCGCCAATCGGCGGCGGTCACGAGAGCGAAATCGTAGTGATCGCCGATCTTCATTGCGACACGTTGCGCAATCAGCTCCGGGTACGGCAGCTGGCTGGACAGATCATAGAGCGGAGCGAGCCGCACCTCATCGCCGGCGCCGATCAGGAATGAATAGTTCTTCGCATGCGCATCCGTTCCCCCGATAAGCCAATTTAACATGTTGGCTTTGAGGAACCGTTCCATATCGACCTCGGGACTCGCACTCACACGCCGGATGAGCGCCGTGATCTGTGGAATTCCGGGCCCACCATCCTCCTGATACTTTCTGGCTGGCATCAAGCCCAGGGCTTGGCACATGTCTTCCTGATGAATTCGTCGCGGCAATCGCGTTCCGGGCGCCGGCGGTAGTCGATCATAGCGTTCGACCACGATGTACGGCTGGTCGAGCATGAGCACGAACGATCGAGCTGCGGGCAGCTCCAGTCGGGCGGCGATGTCCTGGCATAGGTGTTCGTTCTCGACCAGCCCGTCGAAGCCGGGAACACAGGGTTTGATGATGTGGGTAGTCGGGGTACGCCCCCCGGGGACACCCCATCGGTTGGTCTGGCGATCCCAGTAGAATGCCGTCTTCGCCTGCGCGCCCGGCAGACTCATCTTGCCGATATCCTGCGGCCGTCGTACGGCCGAGATATCGGCCCGTAGCTGGATGAGGCGCTCGCGGAGCTCGTCTTCATCGATCCACTCGACGATGAGGCGCTGCTCTGATTGAAACTCGGCGCACCGCTCCGGTGGGATGAACTGGGCAGCACCTGGAACATCGGCACCGACGTGCGCCAGGAGCCTGAATGGATTGCCGGCTGAGACGTGATACTGCTGTGCCCAGCGTTGCAGCACGTTGGGATTCTCCGGCAAGAGGTTCCAGAGGTAGGGCCACACGGGTTTCTGGTGATACGTGATCGTCGCCAGTGGCATGCTGACGGAGAGGGAGTACCCTTGCGCAGACTCCCGCCAGGCCTTTTCGTAGCTCAGCGAGAGACGACCGGACTTATCGGCGAGGACGCGTCCAGCGGGCTCGCCCTCGATGAGGATCAGGAGCTCGCTCACTTGCGCTCGGACCGCTGCAGTCGACCGAAGACCTCGTCAAGCGTTGATGGCCCGGAGATGCGACCCTCTTTGCTCGACGAGGGTGGTTTCCCATCGCCCAGCGATGCCCGAAGATCGAGTGCATCCAGGAGCCTCAAGACCAGGCCCAGCTCCGCTTTCGGATTGCCGGACTCCAGGCGGATGACCCATTTTCTCTCGACGCCGAGTCGTGCGGCGAGGGCCTTTTGGGAAAGGCCTTTCTCCTGCCGCTTCAGACGCACGGCCCTTCCGAGCTGCTCGGGGTTTTGCCAGTGTATGTCCTTCACGGAGGACATTATAGTATATGACCCCTGAGAAGTACATGCCCGTTATAGAGGACATTGCGGGCTTGTCCCTCATAGCGGACATAAGGCCGTGACCACCCGGATCCGGAGAGGATGAGTAAAGCACCGTGAGCGAGCGAACCTATGGATATCTCATGGCATGCATCGGCGTGGTGTGCGGCTATGTCGTCATCCGCCGGCTGCTTTTCCCCGCTTCACTGACCCTGTGTGATGCTCTGGTGCAAGGCGTCCTCGTCGGCTGGGGGCTGGCGGTCGTCACGGTCGAGATTCTCGCAAGGATCAAGGCCACGAGGATCAACGGCTGGGTCACCATCTTCGGCTGCGGCGAGCCGGGCAACGGCATGTTCCTGCGGGCCGCGTGCGCCCGGATATTTCTCGGCCCGGTCAATTCGCCGCGGGAGGCGATGTACTGGAGAACGCAGGTGGATGGCGCAGGTCGTGCGCTCTGCGGAGAGCATGACTACATCCTGCGCTTCCCGCCGGGCGGTCTTCCGCCGGTGAATGCGTTCTGGTCGCTGACCATGGCCGATGCGAAGGAACGCTTCGTGGCGAATCCCATCAACCGGTATTGCCTCACCGATCGGTCGGGACTCGTGCCGAACGCCGATGGATCCGTCGACATCTATCTCCAGAACGCCGCGCCGGCGGGCCGTGAATCCAACTGGCTGCCCGCGCCCATGGGCAAGTTCAGGCTTTGGCTGCGCGCATACATGCCCGGCGCGGCCATTCTCGATGGCACGTATACGGTGCCGCCGGTTGAATTGAAACAGTGATGCGCATGCGCTACGAGCATCTGTTTCTATTCGGTGGGGTCGCAGTCGCGGTATGGTTCCTCGGTGTCTACCATTGGCCGCTCCTGATTCTGGGCATCTACAAGAGGGCAATTCTGGTCAAAGGCTTCGGCGAAGGCCCCGTCCCGGCCAATACGCTCTATACGGAGCCTCAGAGGCTCTTTGCAGAGCCCATTGCATCTCAGTCCGCCCCAGGCTCGAAATTGAAAACGACCGGCGTAAACCATGACACCCTCCTTACGGTCGGCTGGCTGGACCTCAGGAAAGGCCCGCAAATCATGC
>JASHVV010000359.1 GCA_030044385.1 Gammaproteobacteria bacterium | reverse complement strand
GCAGGTGCACGTCTTCTTCCGTGCCGCGCTGCGCGAGCCGAGCTTCGCCCCGGGGCCCGAAAGCCTGGAAGTCGAGCTCGTCCGTCCGCAGGAGATCCCCTGGCCGGAGCTCGCCTTTCCCAGCACGGAATTCACCCTCCGGCGCTACCTCGAGGACCGTGCCGCCGGCGTGGAGCCGCATCACTTCACCTCCCTGGATCGCCGGCTCGGGCCCTAGCCATACCGGGCCCTGCCGGGCCGCACCGGCGGGCATGGGCTCATAGCGGCCGCGGCTTTGCGGCGACCTTCGCCACCGTGGCAAAATGCGCGGCCACGCGAGACCCAGGATTTCCCATGACCTTTGTCGTCACCGAAAACTGCATCAAGTGCAAATACATGGACTGCGTGGAAGTGTGTCCGGTCGACTGCTTTCACGAGGGGCCGAACTTCCTCGCCATCGACCCGGACGAGTGCATCGATTGCACGCTCTGCGAGCCGGAGTGTCCGGCCGAGGCCATCTTCTCCGAGGAGGAGCTGCCCCCCGGTCAGGAGCACTTCAAGAAGCTGAATGCGGACCTGGCCAAGCAGTGGCCGGTGATCGCGGAGAAGAAGGATGCGCCGGCAGACGCCAAGGAGTGGGACGGCAAGCCGGACAAGCTGAAACTGCTGGAGAAGTAGGACTCTCTACCCGCGGGGATGATGCTGCGAGTGCAGCTCTTTCATCCGCTCGCGCGCGACGTGCGTATAGATCTGGGTCGTGGACAGGTCGCTGTGTCCCAGCAGCATCTGCACGACGCGCAGGTCCGCCCCGTGATTGAGCAGGTGCGTGGCGAAGGCGTGGCGCAGCGTGTGCGGTGAAAGCTCCTTGGAGATCCCCGCCTTGCGCGCATAGCGCTTGATGATGTGCCAGAACGCCTGGCGGGTCATGCGATCGCCGCGCCGGGTCGGAAAGAGGAAGTCCGTCTGCCGCTCGAGCAGGATCTCCCCGCGCGGCCCGTGCTCGAACTCCATCAGCCAGCGCACGGCCTCCTCCCCCAGGGGAATCAGCCGCTCGCGGTTGCCCTTGCCCAGGATGCGGATCACGCCCTGGTTGAGATTGATCTGGCCGTGCTGCAGGTTCACCAGCTCCGACACCCGCAGGCCGGTGGCGTACAGCACCTCGAGCATGGTGCGGTCGCGATTGCCGAGCGGGTCGCTGACGACCGGCGCGCCGAGCAGCGACTCGACTTCCTCCTCCGTGAGGGACTTGGGCAGCGAGCGCCCGATCTTGGGCATCGCGATCTGCGCGGTCGGATCCTCGCGGGTACCGCCTTCGCGCGCCAGGTAGCGGAAGAAGCGCCGGAAGCTGGAGAGCTGTCGCGCGGTGGACCGGGGGCGTGCGCCCTCGCGCACCCGCCAGGCGATGAAATCCTGGAGGTCGGCGCGGGAAGTCTCGACGATGCCCACCCGGCGCTCCGCCAGCCAGCGCGCGAGCGCGGTGAGGTCGGCGCGATACGCCGCCAGGGTGTTGGCTGACAGGCCCCTCTCCAACCAGACGGCGTCGAGAAAACGCGCCACCGCCGGGTCGGTGGAGTCGGCCTGATGAGTCATGGAAATTGCGGCAGAATGGTTCGACAATTCCGTCTCGCCGGGTGCGGTCAAGCTGGCGGCCGCAGTATGGTGAGCGGGGCCGAGTGGCCGACGTGATGACCTTCACATCTGAGTCCGAGCATTAACATAAAGAGAACCGGATCACACTTGCGGACGCTCGTCGGGGCGCCTGTGCGGGCGGTGTACGCGCTGTACGCGGCGATCGCTTTTCTCGCCCTGGGGCTGACGGCCCTGGCGGCAACGCTGGTGCTGCCCGGGCTGCACCGGCGGCGGGCGGCGGCGCGGGCGGTGGCGCGCGCGTTCCTCTGGGTCGCCGGCATGCCGCTGACCGTGCGTGGGCTGGAGCGGCTCGCGTCCGGCCAGTGCATCGTGGTCGCCAATCATGCGAGCTATCTCGACGGGCTGGTGTTCACGGCCGCGCTTCCCGCCCGGTTCGGCTTCGTCATCAAGCGCGAGATGTCGGCCGTGCCGCTCGCGAGCCTGTTCCTGCGGCGCATCGGCTCGGAGTTCGTGGAGCGGTTCGACCGCAACCGCGGGGCGGCGGATACCCGGAGGGTGCTGCGCAACGCCGAGAGCGGCCACTCGCTGGTGTTCTTCCCCGAGGGGACCTTCACCCGCACGCCCGGCCTGCTGAAGTTCCACACCGGCGCCTTCGTGACCGCCGCGCGCGCCGGCTGTCCCGTGATTCCGGCAGTCGTGCGCGGCACCCGCGCCGCGTTATCGCCGAGCGGTGCGCCGCCCCGGCCCGGCCGGATCGAGGTCGACATCCTGCCGGCGATCCAGGCGCAGCCCCAGGCGGCAGAGACCTCCGCCGCGGCGCTGCGGGACCACGCCCGTCAGGCGATCCTGCTCGCGCTCGGGGAGCCGGACCTCACATGTTCCGGCGATAGCGCCCGCCCACCTCATACAGAGCCTGCGAGATCTGCCCCAGCGAGCAGGTCTTGACCGATTCCATGAGCTCCGCGAACACGTTCGCCCTGCTGCACGCGGCCTGCCGCAGCCGCCCGAGGGCATCGGGCGCACGGTCCGCGTTGCGCGCCTGGAAGGCGCGCACGGCCGCCACCTGATCCTGCTTCTCCTCCTCCGTGGAGCGGATGAGCGCGGCGCCCGCATGCTCTGCCGCCGCATCGGACTTGGATAGGAAGGTATTGACGCCGACGATGGGCAGGCTCCCGTCGTGCTTCTTCGTCTCGTAATGGAGCGACTCCTCCTGGATCTTGCCCCGCTGGTACATGCTCTCCATGGCGCCGAGCACGCCGCCGCGCTCGGAGAGCGCCTCGAACTCCCGGTAAACCGCCTCCTCGACGAGGTCGGTCAGGTACTCGAGCGCGAATGAGCCCTGCCAGGGGTTCTGGGTCTTGTTGAGACCGAGCTCGCGGTTGATGACGAGTTGGATCGCCACCGCGCGGCGCACGCTCTCCTCCGTCGGGGTCGTGAGCGCCTCGTCATAGGCGTTGGTGTGGAGGCTGTTGCAGTTGTCGAAGAGCGCGTAGAGCGCCTGCAGGGTCGTGCGGATGTCGTTGAACGAGATCTCGCGCGCATGGAGGCTGCGGCCGGAGGTCTGCACGTGGTACTTCAGCATCTGGCTGCGCGGTCCGCCACGGTAGAGATCGCGCATGGCCCGCGCCCAGATGCGGCGCGCCACCCTGCCGATGACCGCATACTCCGGATCCATGCCGTTGGAGAAGAAGAACGACAGGTTGGGCGCGAAGTCATCCACGCTCATGCCGCGGGCCAGGTAGTACTCGACGATGGTGAAGCCGTTGGCGAGCGTGAAGGCGAGCTGTGAGACCGGATTGGCGCCGGCCTCGGCGATGTGGTACCCGGAGACCGAGACGGAGTAGAAGTTGCGCACCCGGCGGTCGATGAAGTACTGCTGTACGTCGCCCATCATCCGCAGCGCGAACTCGGTCGAGAAGATGCAGGTGTTCTGCGCCTGATCCTCCTTCAGGATGTCGGCCTGCACGGTGCCGCGCACCGCCTGCAGGGTCTGCGATTTGATGCGCTCGTAGACTTCGGCCGTCACGAGCTGATCGCCGGTGACGCCGAGGAGCGCGAGTCCCGAGCCGTCGTGGTCCGCCGGCCGCTCGCCTTTGTAGGCGGGCGGCGCGATGCCGCGTCCGCTCGCCGCCTGGTGGAGCTCCGCGATGCGCCGCTCCGCCTCGCTCCAGCGCCCCTCGGACCGCAGGTGGCGCTCGACCCGCTGATCGATGGCCGTATTCATGAACATCGCGAGGATCATGGGCGCGGGCCCGTTGATGGTCATCGACACC
>JASHVV010000358.1 GCA_030044385.1 Gammaproteobacteria bacterium | reverse complement strand
CCACCGTCAGCTCCATGTCGAACATGGAAATGGCTCGTGTCGATTCGATGGTGACGGTCGGTAACATGACACTTCTCCGTGCAAGCGGAGTTTCGCTCGTGCCGGAGGGTGCCAGCCTCCGCGGACCGGGTGAAGCGGCACGACGCCGAATTGCGACGCTCTTCACCCGGTCCGCCAGTTATGTCGCATACGCTCATCACGGCGTGCCGGGTCCTGTCGCCGCGGCCGGTGCCGCATCCGCAATCTCGGCACCGGAGGTCTCAACTCCGCCAGCGCTGGCGACAGCAGGCGCTCCTTCCAACCGCACCGTCACGCGTCTGTCGAACGCGTAGGCGTCGAGGTCACCCAGCGGGCTGGTCGATTGCCTGGCGCCGTGGCCTTCGACCTGCAGCCGATCCTTCGGGACACCCGCCTTCTCCAGCGCCAGCGCGACGGCTTCCGCGCGCTGCAGCGACAGGTCGTCATTGAGGGTCGCGGGACCCCTCGGATCGGCATAGCCGTCGATCCGCACCCTGGCCCCGGGCGGCAGTGACGCGGCGAGCGCTCCGATCTTGCTCAGGGCCGGAAGCTCCAGGCTGTTGATCGAGGCGTCGGCCGTCCTGAAGACGACATCGGTCTCGATGGCATCGGACAGCTGCACCGTCCGATCGAGCTCGGCGCGCTGCGTCTGAACGGAGGCGAGCGACTGCGTGGCGAGATCGAGCTTCCCGGCCAGTCCCTCGCGGTCCTGCTCGCTTTGACCGAGGCTCGCGCTCAGCGCCTGGTTCTGCACCGCGAGCGCCTGGTTTCGCGCGGCCAGGGCGTGATTGGCGACCGTCTGCTGGTGATAGTGATGGCCCAACAGCGCGCCGGCGACGACGCCCACGATCGCGCCGATCGGCCCGCCCGCCGCCGCGCCGACCGCGGCGCCCGCGAAGACGCCGATGTCTTCCTGCTTGGAAGCGTGCGGCTGCGTATCGGCTTGGGCCGCCGACGCCGGCAAAGCGGCGAGGGACATCGCAGCCACTGTGATACCCACCGTTCCCACACGGACTTTGTTGCTCAGGATGCTCATATGCCGGCCCTCTCGATGTGATGTGGCGCTTCGCGCCGTCGAGGACCAGTTAAAGCGATGGGCGGGTGCCGGTCATGACACAAACCGGTCAGACCGCTGATTCTTGATGGCAGATCCTGGCAGGATCTACTTGGGATACGTCAGGCGGTCTTGAATCGCGAGCAGGACGTCGCTGCGCGACACTTCTCCGAGCAGAGTGTGGCGCCACTGCCCCGGGGTGACCGGCAGGGCGGTCGCCTGCTCCCGCAGGAACCCGTCGAGCGCCTCGCACAGCGGCATGTCGGGAGACAGGGCGAAATTCACCGGCTGGGAGACCGCCTCGGCCGGGAGTCCCCAGTCGATCTCGCCCTTCTGCAGGCGCTCGAGCACCTTGCGGGGGTCGAACCAGGCGACCAGGTCATCGCCGTTCGTGACATAGACCCGCTGCAAGGGACGCTTCGGCAGCTGGTCATAGATGTCCGCCAGGTTCGTCGTTCCGGAGACGACCGCCGCCGGCGGCTTGACGAGCGCCTCCACCGTCCGCAGGCGCCAGTCGTCGCCGCCGTGCTCCGCCACCAGCGCCCGGCTCAACGTGGCGTGATAGACCGACTGCCCCTTCCGGTACACCTTCGCCGTGTAGTGGGCCGTCACGCAGGCGAGCATCAGCGGCAGGACGACGTTGTAGTCGAGAGTCATCTCGAAGATCATCATGATCGAGGTGAGCGGGGCTTGCGTCGTCGCCGCGAGGAACCCGCCCATGCCGATGAGGGCGTACGCCTCCGGCTGCGAGGCGATGTGCGGCATGAGGCCGTGGAACAGACCGCCGAAGAGAGCGCCGATCGCCGCACCGACGAAGAGCGAGGGCGTGAGCACACCGCCGACGCCGCCGGAGCCGACGGTGGCCGCGGTCGCAAGCACCTTGGCGAGCAGGATGATGAGCAGGCCGAGGCCCAGGACCTGTCCCTGCAGGATCTGGCTCACCACGCTGTAACCGTTGCCCCAGACCTCGGGCCGGAAAGCCGAGATGGCGCCGACGATCACTCCGCCCAGGCCGAGCTGCCAGTAGAGCGGCAGCTTCAGGCGCACGAACTGAGACTTCGCGAAGTCGAGCAGAGCCAGAAAGGGCGGCGCCAGATGGCCGAGCAGGATACCGAGGAAGACGTAAAAGATCAGTTCCCAGTTCGACGCGAAGACGACGTGGCGAAATTCGAAGACCGCCCCGTATCCGAGAAAGCGATGCATGGTGGAATTGGAGACCACCGAGGCGATCACCAACGGCCCGAAGCTCTCCATGGTCGTCGAGCCGAGAACGATCTCCGAAGCGAACAACGCGCCCGAGATAGGCGCGTTGTAGGCGGCCGCGATGCCCGCTGCGACGCCGCAGGCCACCATGAGCCGCAGACGCGGCACCGGTGCGCGGGCCAGCAGGCCGAGCCTGGAGCCGAGCATGGCGGCCAGCTGCACCATCGAGCCTTCTCGTCCGATCGAGCCACCCGAGGAGATGGTTAGCAGCGACGCAAAGCTTTTCAGGATCGACGCTCGAAAGCCGATCTTACCGTCACCGACCTTCACCGCCTCGATGTAATCGACGGCCTTGTGGGACTCGAAGGTGCGGCCGACGAAGTGCAGTACCGCGCCGGCCAGAATGCCGCCGACGATCGGCACCAGCGCCCGGTGCCACCACACCAGGCTGGAAGCGGCGCCGACCAGCCCCGAGCCATGCTCGCCGATGGTCGTGTAGCCGGTGAAGAGCTTGGTGAAGAGCCGGATGAGCTCGCGGAAGACCACGCTGGCCAGCGCCCCGCCCAGTCCGACCAGCGTCGCCCAGAACACGATGCTGGCCAGGTCTTCATGCCCGAACAGGACCAGGCGCAGCCGCGTCAGCAGCGACAGCGGTACGCGCGCGAACTCTCGTGCCTGTAAGTGCATCTTCCGTCTTGGTCCGGCCTAGGTCCTCCCGAGCAGGCAATTATGCATTCTCGGCCCCCCTCGCTGAGCGGCGCCTGAACAGGATAGTGACCAAAGTAGACAAATTCGCAACGATTTCCTAGCCTTCGGGATCACGCTTTGCGCAGACCCCTCGTTCCACTCACTGCCGGAGAGCACCCGTGACCTTCACCCTCCCCTCGCTTCCCTTCGCGCCCGGCGCGCTCGCCGCCCGCGGCATGTGCCAGGAGACCCTGGAGTTCCACCATGGCAAGCATCATCAGGCGTATGTCACCGCGCTGAACGGCCTCGTGGACAAGAACGACGCGCTCAAGGGCAAGACGCTCGAGGAACTGATCAAGCTCGCCCACGGCCGCGAGGACCTGACTCCCGTCTTCAACAACGCGGGCCAGCATTGGAACCACAGCTTCTTCTGGAGCTGCCTCGCGCCGGCGGGGGGCGGCATCCCGGGTGACCTGGAGAAGAAGCTCGTCAGCGACTTCGGCAGCGTCGAGAAGTTCAAGGAGACCTTCAAGGCGGCCGCGACCGGCCAGTTCGGCTCCGGCTGGGCCTGGCTGGTGCTCGGCAAGGACGGGCGGCTGAAGGTCTCGAAGACCGCCAACGCCGGCCTGCCGCTCGCCACCGGTGAAGGCAAGGCGCTCCTCGTCCTCGATGTGTGGGAGCACGCCTACTACATCGATTTCCGCAATCGCCGCCCGGACTTCACCGACAACTTCCTGGCCAAGCTCGCGAACTACGAGTTCGCGGCGCAGCAGCTCAAGTCCGCCTAGCAAGGTCGCGAACCAATCGGCGCCGCAGCGGTCCGATGTGATGATGCCTGCAGCGGCCGCCATGGGTTGGTCCCGGTCGCACAACGGCATTGAGAGCCGGGAGCCGGTCCGTAGCGGATCGGCTCCCTTTTATATTGGCGCAAAGAGCGGCATCCTGCCGCTTTGCGCGGCCAGCCCAATGACCAGGATTCACCTCGCGGCCCAGGGAGCGGCCCTGGGCCGCTTACCGACTTGCTTTCGCACGGTGCCGAAAGAAAACACATGCGCGTCACGATAATCAGCCTGCTCGTCACATGTTCCTTGGCCTTCGCTACACCACGGTCGGAGGCCGCGACGAATCCGCTCGCGACGCAGGTCGCGCGGGAGACGCTGGCGAACGGGTTGCGGGTGGTGGTCGTGCGGGATCCGCTGGCGCCGGTGGTCTCCACCTCGGTCAATTACCTGGTGGGCTCCGACGAGGCGCCGCAGGGGTTCCCGGGGATGGCGCACGCGCAGGAGCACATGATGTTCCGCGGCAGCCCGGGCCTCAGCGCCGACCAGCTCGCCGACATCGGCAGCATCATGGGCGGAAACTTCAACGCCGACACGCGCGAGAGCACCACCCAGTATCTCTTCACCGTGCCGGCCGAGGACCTCGGGGTCGCCCTGCAGATCGAGGCGATCCGGATGCGCGGAGTGCTCGATTCCGCCGGCCAGTGGCAGCAGGAGCGCGGCGCGATCGAGCAGGAGGTGGCGCAGGACCTGTCGGATCCGGATTACGTCCTTTACGAGAAGATGCGCGCGCAGATGTTCGCGGGCACTCCGTACTCCCATGACGCGCTGGGCACTCGCGCGTCATTCAATGCCACCACGGCTACGATGCTGCATCGGTTCCATGACACGTGGTATGCGCCGAACAATGCCGTCCTGGTGATCGCGGGCGACATCGATCCGCGATCCACGCTGCTCGAGGTCAAGCGTCTCTTCGGCGACATCCCGGCGAGGAAGCTGCCGCCGCGCCCCGCGATCCGGCTCGCCCCTCCCCGCGCCGCCACCTACACCATGAGCACGGACCAGCCGGACGGCACCGTGATGATCGCGGTGCGCACTCCAGGGCTCGACAGCCGCGACTTCGCCGCGCTCGATGTGCTCCAGGACGTGCTCGACAGCCGCCGCTTCGCGCTCTTCGGCCTGGTGCCCCAGGGCAAGGCGCTGGATGCGGACTTCGAGCTCGATCCGCTGCCGAAGGCCGGCATCGCCTATGCCACCGTATCGTTCGCCGCCGGGCAGGACCCCAAGGTGCTCGAGAGCGACATCCGCGCCATCCTCGCCGAGGTGGTGAAGCACGGCGTGCCCGCCGACCTCGTCGCGGCGGGAAAGCTGCAGGAGCGGCGCGCGGCCGAGTTCCAGAAGAACTCCATCGAGGACTTCGCCTCCGACTGGTCCGATGCCCTGACGCTGTACAAGGTCGGCTCGCCGGACGAGGAGCTCGCGCAAATCGAGCAGGTCACCGTACAGGATGTCGACCGCGTCGCGCGGAAGTATCTCGACCTCGATCATGCCGTCACCGCCGTGATGCTCCCGCGCGGCTCGGGCAAGCCCGTGCCCGCGCGCGGCGGCTTCGGCGGCCAGGAATCGATCGCGCTCGGCGCCGCGAAGCCGACATCGCTGCCGGCCTGGGCGGCGGTGGCGCTGAGCCGGCTGAGCGTGCCGCCCTCGACCCTCCATCCGGTGGTCACGCGGCTGCCGAACGGCCTGAGGCTGATCGTGCAGACCGAGAATGTCAGCAACACGGTGAGCGTCTACGGCCACATCCGCAGTCAGCCGGGCCTGGAAGAGCCCCGCGGCGAGGAGGGAGTCGGCGATCTGCTCGACCGCATGTTCATGTTCGGCAGCCGGCAGCTTCACCGCCTGCCGTTCCAGCA
>JASHVV010000357.1 GCA_030044385.1 Gammaproteobacteria bacterium | reverse complement strand
TCCGTGAAAGCGGACGGCACCGCGAAAAGCTCCGCGCCGGCCGCGCTCAGCCTGCGAAAGAGCTCGGGAAACCTGACGTCATAGCACACGGAAAGCCCGAGACGCCCCAGCGGCGTGTCCACGACCGCGAGCGTCGAGCCCGGCGCGAGATTGGCCGACTCGCGGTAGCTCTCCGCCCGCTGCGGCAACTGGACGTCGAACAGGTGGATCTTGTCGTAGCGGGCGCGCCGCTCGCCGGCAGAGTCGTAGACGAGGGACGCCGCGGCGACGCGCCCGTCGGCGGCGCCCCGCAGCGGCACGGTGCCGCCCACGATCCACATTCGCTCGCGTCTGGCGGTCTGCGCCAGGAAGTCCTGGATGGGGCCGCTGCCGTCAGCCTCCGCAATGCGCCGCTTGTCGCTGTCCGCGAGGCCCATGAAGGCGAAGTTCTCCGGCAGGGCCGCAAGCTGGGCTCCCCGGCCTGCCGCCTCCTGCAGAAGCGCACGCGCATCCTGCAAATTGGCCTGGACGTCCGGTCCGGACGTCATCTGTATCGCAGCGACGAGAGGCATGCCACTTACTATGAGGGCGCAACAGGCCAACCGCAACCGCATCGTCCGAAACCGCTCAGGCGTGCACGATGTCGAACTGATCGATGCCGTAGAGCCCCTCGACCTGCAGGCGGATGGGAATGCCCGCCTGGGCCCTGAGCTCGGCGAGCGTGCTCTCCTCGCTCTCGAGCAGCCGCTCGACCACGTCCGCGTGCGCGAGGATCAGCAGCTCCCGGCCCGAGGGGGGCGCGCCCTGCCGCAGGATCTCGCGGAAGATCTCGTTGCAGACGGTCGCCGGCGTCTTCACGAACCCGCGCCCCTCGCAGGCGGGGCAAGGCTCGCAGAGCAGGTGCTCGAGGCTCTCGCGCGTACGCTTGCGGGTCATCTCCACCAGGCCGAGCGGCGAGAGGCTCACGATGCGGGCCTGCGCGCGATCGCCGGCCAGCGAGTGCTCGAGCGCCGTGAGCACCTGGCGGCGATGCGACTCGTCGTGCATGTCGATGAAATCGATGATGATGATACCGCCGAGGTTGCGCAGCCGCAGCTGCCGGCCGATGGCCGCCGCCGCCTCCAGGTTGGTGCGGAAGGTGGTCTCCTCCAGGTTGCGGTGGCCGACATAACCGCCGGTATTGACATCGATGGTGGTCATCGCCTCCCGCTGGTCGACCACCAGGTGGCCGCCGGATTTGAGCGGCACCTGGCGCTCGAGCGCCTTGGCGATCTCCTCCTCGATGCCGTGCAGGTCGAAAATCGGCCGCGGCCCGCCGTGCCGCTCGATGTGTGCCGCCGTCGCGGGCATGAAGTCGGCGGCGAACGCAGCCATGCGGGCATGCTCGGCCGCGGAGTCGACTAACACGCGGACGACGCCACGCGACAGCTCATCCCGCAGGATGCGCAGCGGTAGCGGCAGATCCTCGTGCACGAGCGCGCCCGGCGAGGTCTGGGTGGCGCGCCCGCGCACGTGGCGCCAGAGCTTGCGCAGATACTCCATGTCCTCCTGCAGGCTCTCGAGCGGTGCGCCCTGCGCCGCGGTGCGCAGGATGTAGCCTCCATCCGCCTCGGCGCCGCGCAGCTGCGCGACCGCCGCCTTCAGGCGCTGACGCTCCGCCTCATCGTCGATCCGCGCCGACACGCCGATACCGTCGCCCCGCGGCAGGTACACGAGAAAGCGCGCGGGCAGCGTGATGTAGGTCGTCAGGCGCGCTCCCTTGGTGCCGATGGGATCCTTGATCACCTGCACCAGGATGTCGTCGCCGGGACTCAGCAGCCGGCGCACATCCTCGACGGGAGGCGCGCCGAGCGGCGCCAGTCCGACGACGGTCTCGTCGGGTGGCGGGGTCGCGACGTCCGCGGCGTGCAGAAACGCGGTGCGCTCGAGGCCGACATCGATGAAGGCCGCCTGCATCCCCGGCAACACCCGGGTCACGCGGCCCTGATAGAGATTGCCGACCAGGCCGCGGCGGCTGCGGCGCTCGACATAGAGCTCCTGCACGACGCCCTCTTCCACCAGGGCGGCCCGGGTCTCGGCCGGCGCCACGTTGACCAGGAGCTCCACGGTCATGGTGACGCCCCGATCCAGCAACGGATGCCGGCGCCGCGCAGGAGCTCGGCCGTCTCGAACAGCGGCAGTCCCATCACGCCGGAATAGCTTCCGCTCAGCGCCGCGATGAAGACAGCTCCATAACCCTGGACGGCGTAGCCGCCGGCCTTGTCGCGCGGCTCACCCGTCTCCCAGTAGGCCTCGCTCTCCGCGCGCCCGATGTCACGAAAGCGGACCGAGCTGCAGTTGACGCGCAGCGCAACGCCCCGCCCGGTCGCGAGGGCCACGGCCGTCAGCACCTCATGCGTCCTGCCGGAGAGGGCTGCCAGCATGGCGAGGCCGTCGGCGCGGTCGGCGGGCTTGCCGAAGACCGATCCTTCCAGGACGACGGTCGTGTCCGCCGCCAGCACCGGCAGGGCTTCTCCCCGCTCGCGCACCGTGACCGCCTTCAGGCGGGCCAGCCGCGCGACGTAGTCGGCTGGCGCTTCGCGCGGCAGCAGACTCTCATCCGCGTGCGCGGCCACCACGGTATGCGGCACCCCGATCTGCGCCAGCAGCTCCCGCCGCCGCGGCGACATGGACGCGAGGCAGACGACGGGGTCCGGGGCCGCAGGGCGTGTCATGGGTCAATCGCGATGATACGGATGGTGGGTCAGTATGCTCATCGCGCGATAGAGCTGCTCCGCCAACACGACACGGACCAGCGCATGCGGCAGTGTCAGCCGCGACAGCGACAGGGAGGCATTGCTCCGCGCCCGCACTTGCGCCCCGAGGCCGTCAGGACCGCCGATCAGGAAGGCGAGATCGCGACCCTCGCGCATCCGGCCGCCGAGCCAGTCCGCCAGCTCCCGCGTGCTCATCTGCGTGCCGCGCTCATCGAGCGTCACCACCCATTCCTCGGCGCGCAGGGCGGCGAGGAGCTTGCGAGCTTCCGTCTCGATGGCCTTGCGCGGGCTCTGGCCGGCGCTGCGCTGGCCCGGATCGATCTCGACCAGCGTGAGCTTGAGTCGCGAGCCGAGGCGGCGGCTGTAGTCGGCGTAGGCTTCGCGGACCCAGGCGGGCGGGCGGGTGCCCACCGCCAGCAACCTGGCCCGCACCGGCTGCTACGGATGCCGTGCCGCGTGCACCGTGCCGGCGGCACTGTCGTGCAGGGCAGTGCCGGGGTCCCACAGCCGCTCCAGGCCGTAGAACTCGCGGACGCGAGGCAGCATCACGTGCACGACGACATCCTGCAGGTCGACCAGCACCCACTCGCCTTCCTGCTCACCCTCGGCGCCGAGCGGCCGGAATCCGTTCCGCTTGGCCTGCCCGACCACGTGCTCCGCAATGGAGCGCACATGGCGGTCGGAGGTGCCGGAGGCGACGATCAGGGTGTCGGCGATGTCCGTCAGCCCGCGCACGTCCAGGACCTTGACGTTCACGGCTTTCATGTCTTCGAGGGCGGAGGTGACGGCCTGGAGCAGGGTGGGCAGGCTGCAGGGCGGGGATGCCGGGCTGCGGGGCTGGGATGCGGGTCGTGCGGACTTGGAAGCCTGCGCGGAAGCGCCGCGGCGCCGCGTTGTGCGGGTGGTCATGTGAGGAAGGGATCTCTCCTGTGTCCGGAATCATCCGTGAGCATAGCACTGACTCTCGCGCAGGATGTGTCGCACTTCATCCGGCACGAGGTAGCGCGGGTCGCGGCCCGAGACGATGAGCTGCCGCAGCTCCGTGGAGGAGATCTCGAGCTGCGTCACGGCGTGCACGTAGATCCGCCCTGCGGTCTGCTCGTGCAGCTCCCGGACCGTGCCGGTGCCGTGGTCGACCATCACCTCCCCGAGGGGCCCCATGGTCGGCGCCTTCCAGCCCGGCCGGTGCGCGACCACGATGTGCGCGAGCCCGAGGAGATCGCGCCAGCGGTGCCAGTGCGGCAGGCCGAGGAACGCATCCATGCCCAGAAGCAGGCACAGCGATCTGTCCGGATACTCCGCCCGCAGCTCCGTCAGGGTATCCACCGAGTAGGAAACGCCCGTGCGACGCATCTCGCGATCGTCGACCACGAACGCCCGCTGATCGGCGACGGCGGCCTTCACCATGCGCAGCCGCAGCTCCGCGTTGGCCAGCGGCTGGTCGCGATGCGGCGGACTGCCGGCGGGCAGGAAGCGCACTTCCGCGAGCCGCAGCTCCTGCCAGAGCTCGAAAGCCGTGCGCAGATGCCCGTAATGAATGGGATCGAAGGTGCCGCCGAAAAGACCAATGGGTTGCATGCTGCCCGCGCCTACTTGAACATGGATTGCGGGGCCGGTACCGCCGGACGCCCGCAAATGTCGGCCGCGAGCAGCGCCATCTCGTCCCAGGCATCGCCCTGCAGCCGTCCCTTGATCATCCGGTCCGCGCGGGCGGCGCGCAACGTGAGCGCTCGGAACGGGAGGCGGCGGGCGCGCCGCGCGCCCTTCTCCAGGGCCGCCGCCTGGCGCTGCCAGGCAGGCCGGGCTCCACGCGCGGCGGGGCTCGCGACCGTGCCCCAGAGATCCCGCAGCGCCTTGGTCAGCGCCCACAGCACCAGCGTCTGCTCCGTGCCCTCCGAGCGCAGGCCGGCGAGCACCCTCAGGGCGCGGTCCGCCTCGCCCTCGAGGACCGCCTCTGAGAGGCGGAAGACGTCGAATCGGGCGCTGTCGGCGACGCTGGCGAGCACCGTGTCGGCGGTTATGGCTCCCGCGGGCGCCAGCAGGCGCAGCTTTTCCAACTCCTGATGGGCGGCGAGCAGGTTGCCTTCCGTGCGGTCGGCGAGCAGGGCCAGCGCCTCCTCGGCAATCTCGAGCCGCAGCCGCCGGCTGCGCCCGCGCAGCCAGCCGACGAGCTTGTCCGCCTCCACAGGCCAGACCGGCACCCAGCCGCCACGCGACTCCAACGCCCGAAACCACTGTGCGGCCTGCGCATCGCGATCGAGGCGCGGCGCGACGACGAGCAGCAGCGTGTCCGGGTCGTCCCTCTGCAGGAGACTCAGGAGGGTGCTGCCGCCGGCCGTCCCCGGACGTGCCGTCGGCAGGCGCAGCTCCAGCAGCCGGCGCGATCCAAACAGCGACAGATTGCCCGCGGAGGCGCGCACGTCGTCCCAGTCGGACCCGCGCTCGAGGAAGTGCACTTCGCGCTCCGTGAAGCCCGCGTCGCGCGCCCGTGCGCGAATGGCGTCGGCCGCCTCGCCGGCGAGCAGCGGCTCATCGCCCGAAACCAGATACGCCGGCAGAAGGCGCTGCTCCAGATGCGGGATGAGCGAGTCGGTGGTGAGCTTCAAGCGAGCCGTTCGACGGGTGGCGATGGCCATTATAGCCCAGGCCTTTCCGTGCCGTTCTGATAGCCTCGCCGCCATGGCAAACGCTCAAGCTGCCGCGGCGCGCTCGAGGCGCGGGCTGTATCCGGCCATCAAGCCGTATCGCACCGGGCTCATGCGCGTGTCGGAGCTGCACGAGATCTACTTCGAGGAGTGCGGCAATCCCAACGGCAAGCCCGCCGTGTTCCTGCACGGCGGTCCGGGCGGCGGCACCGATCCCAAGGTGCGGCGCTTCTTCGATCCGGCCCGCTACCGGATCGTGCTGCTCGATCAGCGCGGCTGCGGCAAGAGCCGCCCGCACTCCAGTCTCGTGGACAACACCACGTGGCACCTCGTCGCCGACGTGGAGCGCTTGCGGGAGCTGCTGGGCATAGAGCGCTGGCTGGTGTTCGGCGGCTCGTGGGGATCCACCCTGGCGCTGGCCTACGCCGAGACGCACCCCGAACGCGTGACCGAGCTCGTGCTGCGCAGCATCTTCATGCTGCGGCGCTGGGAGCTGGAGTGGTTCTACCAGAACCCCGGCGGCGCGGGCGCGCTCTACCCGGACCTCTGGGAGCACTACGTCGCGCTGATTCCGGAGTCCGAGCGCGGCGACATGATGCGCGCCTACCACGAGCGGTTGACGAGTGAGGACGCCGGGGTGCGCAAGCGCGCGGCGCAGGCCTGGTCGATCTGGGAGGGCTCCACCAGCCATCTGCGCTCGACGCCTGATTACATCGCCAAGCTCCAGGAAGACCGCGTCGCGGACGCTTTCTCGCGCATCGAATGCCACTACTTCGTCAACCGTGGCTTCTTCCGCACCGACACCCAGCTTCTCGACGACGTCCACCGCATCCGCCACATCCCGGCCGT
>JASHVV010000356.1 GCA_030044385.1 Gammaproteobacteria bacterium | reverse complement strand
AGTTGGTCCATCCGGGAGTGAGCGCGCCCGTGCCGGCGCGCCTGCCGTTGATGCGCAGCTCGTATTGACCGAGCCCGCACACGGAGACGACGGCTCGCCGCAGCGGCTTCTCCAGCCGGAATTCGCGCCGCAGCAGCGGCATTCGCCGTGGCTGCGCCGGCGGACCGCGGTAGATGGCGGGCGGCGGCCCCGGGACGGTTGGCCAGTCCGGAGTTGGCCAGTCGGGACCATCCGAGATCCACTGCGCGCGCCAGTCGCCAGGACTCATCAGTCCGGTCAGGAAGAGAGCGGGGCGGCTGCAGGCGCTCGGGCGCCCGTCACCGTCCCAAACTCGAACGCTCCACCAGTAAGGAGTGTGGGATTCGAGGCGGAGGTCGTCGTGCGGGATGGCCCGGAACTCCTGGGTTTGGATCATGCCGCTGTCCCAGACGTCACCGCGGCCGGCTGCCGCAGCGTCCTCTGATGAAGCGACCACGACTTGGCACGCACTCTGGCGTGAACCCCGTTTTGTGTCATCCGTTGCTGTCAGGGTCCAGGTGAACCGCGGCCGCCGCACATCCAGGCCCATCGGTGCGCTGCGCCACTCGATGCGCGGTGCCTGCGGCCTGATGCCGCACCGGGGCTCGCCGCCCCGGGCACTCGCCCGATATCGGCTCTCGCCCAGGACGCGCCTCGCGAGTCCCGTGGCCGCGGCCCCACCGGCGGCCATGAGTTTGAGCAGGGTCCGTCGGGAGGTCATGGGATGCCCCGGGGGGATTCCAAATTGTCCGAGAATATGGCGGGCGGTTTCACAATATGGGATTTTGCTTGCGTCGCGTGCGGACCAATGATATTTGTATACGAAAGCTCCGTCCGCCTGTAAACGAACACGGCGCGGGCTGAGCACCGCCGCCCCGGGGGGTGGCGGGCTGTGGTTTTTTTGCACCAACCGATTGAGGGGGACAAATCATGAAGCTTACGTCAAGGCTCGTGTCAGCGGCCGTGGCGCTCGCGATGGCGGGCGCGGTACCCGCCTGGGCCGACACCGCGGCGCAGTCCACGAGCACCGCCTCCGGCCAGACTTCGAGCGACCAGCAGGGTACGGAGCAGCTTCAGGAGGTCGTCGTCACTGGCGTGCGCCAGAGCATGGAGAGCGCATTGCAGCTCAAGCGGCTCTCCGACACCATCGAGGACTCGATCGTCGCATCCGACATCGGTCAGCTCCCGGACGTCACCGCCATCGAGGCGCTGCAGCGCATTCCGGGCATCCAGATCAGCCGCCAGCTCGGCGAGGGCGGCGGCACGATCACCATGGGCGGCTCCGCGGAGGATAGCGGCTACGAGATTCGCGGCCTGCCGCAGGCCGAGACCACGTTGAACGGGGAAGAGGTCTTCTCCGCTCAGGGCAGCCGGGAGCTCGACCTCGCGGACATCCCCTCGGCTCTGCTGGCCGGCATCGATGTCTACAAGGATCCGACCGCCGATCAGATCGAGGGCGGCATCGCCGGCGAGGTGGATCTGCGCACCCACAAGCCCTTCGACTTCGACGGCCTCGAGCTCGAGGGCAGCGGCGAGGAGGACTACGGCGGCCTCATCGGCCAGGCCAAGCCGTCCTTCACCGGGCTCGCGAGCGATATCTGGAACACCGGAATCGGCAAGGTGGGGGGCCTGCTGACGCTCAATTACCAGGACCGTCCCTACCGCGAGGACAACGCCACCAACAACTCGATCGCGACCAGCACCACCGCCGTCCCGGGCGAGACCATCGACTACGTGAACGGCGCCTACAACACGATGTTCGCCGGCCAGCGCCGGCGCATCGGCGTCGACGGGGTGCTGCAATGGCAGCCGGCGGATGATTTCCAGGCCTATGTCGAGGCTTCCCAGGAGGATTTCGACTGGACGCAGGACCAGTACACGTTCTTCAGCCAGCAGGACGGCGGCACGATCGTTCCGGGCTCCGTGACGCTCTTCCCGGGCACCAACGACGCCGCCACGATGAGCTTCGACGATCCGCTCATCAGCACGGTGGGCGCGTGGCGGCTGGACGATGACACCAACCGCCAGTTCAAGCTCCACGCCGCCTGGACGCCCGGCCAGTGGAAGATCGTCGGTGATCTCAGCCGGGTCGCCGCGACGGAAATCCTGGTGAACCCGGCCGTCGACATCGGCGGCGTCGCGCCCGAGCTCACCCAGGTCACCTCGGTGAGCGGGGTCACGCAGCAGATCGTGAGCGGGTTCGACT
The DNA here is from genome assembly GCA_030044385.1 of Gammaproteobacteria bacterium. Classification (GTDB taxonomy): domain Bacteria; phylum Pseudomonadota; class Gammaproteobacteria; order Steroidobacterales; family Steroidobacteraceae; genus 13-2-20CM-66-19. The sequence goes on along the minus strand of JASHVV010000356.1, from coordinate 7,268 downwards.
CGAGCGATCTCGCCAACTACGGCGGCACGACCAGCAACTACGACAGCTACATGTACGATACGGAGCAGCACTTCACCGGCGGCGAGACGGCGGGGCGGCTCGATGTGACGTACTCGATCCCGAGCGGCTTCATCACCTCCGTGCAGGGCGGCGTGCGCATCGCCAAGCGGGACGACCTCTTTCACCAGTGGTCCACGTTCGGCGCGGTCACGACGGCCGGCATCCAGGACAACGCCGGATGGTTCGGTGAAGTGCCTCTGAGCCCGTTCTTTTCCGCGACCGAGTCGGGCCCGGTGGAGCCCCAGTACATCGTCTTCAACCCCAATGAGCTGGAATACAATCTCGGCGGCGTCGAGCAGGCGCTCGGCATCCCGGCCGCCGTGGACAATGGCTCGGCGGATTACGAGGTCGCCGAGCACAACTATGCCGGCTATATCCGGCTGAACTTCGAGCAGAGCCTGGGGTCGGTGCCGATGAGCGGCAACGTCGGGGTGCGGCTGGTGAAGCATCAGGATGACATGAGCGGCGTGCTGAGCGAGAACGGCGCTTACGTGCCGGCCACTTTCTCCAACTCGCAGAACTACGCGCTGCCCAGCCTGAACCTGCTCTTCAAGCTGACGCCGAGCCTGCAGGCGCGGCTCGCCGCCTCGAAGTCGGTGAGCTATCCGGACTTCAGCCAGATGGACCCCTCGATCAGCCTGTTGCCGGCGCAAGGCGCCGCATCGGGCGGCAATCCGTACCTGCGGCCGACCACCGCCAGCGCGGCGGATGGCTCGCTCGAGTGGTACTTCGCGCCCGGTTCCGCGCTCACCGGCGACCTCTTCTACAAGAGGCTGCAGAACTTCCTCCTGCAGGAGACGGAGCAGGATGCGTTCACGATCGATAGCGTCAAATACAACCTCACCGGCCCGATCGATGGCAGCTCCGGCACCATCAAGGGATTCGAGGGCAGCTACCAGCAGTTCTTCCAGAAGCTTCCGGGATGGCTGAGCGGCCTCGGCGTCGAGCTCGATTACACCTACATCGATGCGCAGGCGCCTACCGCGGTCGTGGGCCAGACGACGACGCTGCCCGGCCTGTCGAAGGACAGCTACAGCGCCGTCGGCCTCTACCAGAAAGGCCCCGTGTCCTTCCGTCTGGCGTACGACTGGCGCAGCCAGTTCTACACGACGATCTACAACGGCTCGAATGCGCAGCTCGCCACCAACCCGATCTACACGAAGGACTACGGCTGGATGGATGCCTCGTTCGAGTACGACGTGAACTCGTGGCTGACGCTCTACGCCCAGGGAACGAACCTGCTGCAGTCGCGGATCGTGGAGTTCTACGGCGTGCAGACGCTGCCGCAGTCCTACACGATCAACGATCGCGAGGGGAGCCTGGGATTCCGCGTCAAGTTCTCGGGCGGCTGATGGTCGACTCCACGCGCCGGGCGCTGCTGTCAGGATTGGTCGCAGCGACCGGCGCGGGGATCGCATCGTGCGCCGTCTCGCGGAACGCGGGAGCGCAAGGCGAAGCCCGGTCGCAGCCGACACCCCCCTCGGGTGACTCACCCGCCCGAGCGGCTGCGGCCGGGTCGACCGCCGGGCTGGCGGAGCTCCCGGACCTCGCGCCCTATCGCACGCCGTACAAGTACGGCAAGCGGGTGCTCGAGAAGTCCGGGGTTTCCGGCAGCTTCGATGAGCGCTCGGTGGACTGCCCGTTCGTGTTCTCCGCGAACGGCCGTTTCCACATGACCTACGTCGGCTACGACGGGATCGGCTACCAGACCGGCCTCGCGGAATCGGACGACCTCGTCCACTGGCGCCGCGCCGGGCTCATCCTCGCCCGCGATCCCGGCGATCCGATCACACGCTACAACATCGCCCTGATGTGCATCCTGCGCGACGATGCGCTCGACTCCGAAGCCCCCCTGACGAAGGTCGGCGGCCATTATCTCGGCGCCTGGCATGCCTACCCCAACCCCGGCTACGAGCAGGGCCCCGCGGTGATCGGTCTCGCGTGGAGCGATGACCTGCATCACTGGCGGCGCACCGACCCCATCCTGCGGCCGGACCGGAACGCCGCGTGGGAGCGGGGCGGCCTGTACAAGCCCTACCTCGTCAAGAGCAACGGTCTCTACTACCTCTTCTACAACGCCAAGACCGATGAGCCGCGCTGGCACGAGCAGATCGGCCTCGCGACCTCCCCCGACCTGAAGACCTGGACCCGTTATCCCGGCAATCCCATCATCCGCAACGGCCCCCCCGGCGCCTGGGACTCCCGCTTCGCCAGCGACCCCTGTGTCCTGCGCCACGGCTCCTGGTGGGCACTCTATTATTACGGCCTGGCCGACCACGGCCACGCCCGCGATCTGCTGGCGCTAGGCCGCGACCCCCATCACTTCACCAAGCCCCCCGAGATCATGGTGAACGTCGGCCCCCCCGGCTCGATCGACGAGGACTACGCCCACAAGCCCTCGATCATCTATTCCCGCGGCGCCCTCTATCACTTCTACTGCTGCGTCAGCGGCCATTGGCCCCACGACACCCGCGCCATCACGGTCGCCCGCTCGCTCCCCTGGACCTGAGCCAATCCGCCCGAACTCGCAAGAGAGGAGCGCAGTGTTGAATGCCTCTTGGCCGGATGCTCCGAGGCAGGAGCCGAGGCGCAAGCCTACAAGGACGTACTTGCGGCGTTCCGGCCAAGAGGCATTCAACGCTGCGCTCCGCAGGCCCGATGAGTCACTGCAAGTTGACGAACAACCCCCCATCAACCAGCACCGCCGCCCCCGTAACATACCTCGCCAGATCCGACGCCAAAAACACCACACACCCCGCCACATCCCGCGGCTCCCCCAACCGCCCGAGTGGTATCCGCTTCTCCATATAGCTCCTCTTCTCCGGGTCCGCCAGATCCTCCTTGTTGATATCCGTCGCAATCGTCCCCGGCATCACCGAGTTGCAGCGTATGCCATGAGGCCCCAGCGCAATCGCGCACGACTGCATCAGCGAGTGCACCCCCGCCTTGGTCGGCGTGTAGTGCGCCTGCATGCCGCCGCCCACGAGCGCGCTGATCGAGCTGATGGCGATCAGGGAGCCCCCCCGCCCCTGTTCCCGCATCCGCCGCGCGGCCGCCTGCGTCATGTAGTAGGCGCCGTGCAGATTCACCGCCATCGTGCGCTCGAACACCTCCGGCGGCGTGTCGAGGAAGGCGTGAAACGGGCAGATGCCCGCATTGTTGACGAAGACATCCACGCCGCCAAAGGCCTTCGCCGCGGCATCGATGAAGCGCTCCCCCGACTCGCGCCGCGCGACATCGCCCTCCACCTCGATGGCGCGGCGGCCGAGCGCCCGCACCGCGGCCAGGGTCTCCTCGATGCCCTCCCGGTCCTGAAACCAGTTGAGCGCGAGGTCGGCCCCGTGGCGCGCGCACTCGATGGCAGTGCCCCTGCCGATGCCGCGCGATGCGCCGGTGATCAGAACGGTCTTGCCTGCGAGCAGCATGGGGTGTCTCCGGAGCGGCGTCTCATTTCTGGATGACGATCTTCAGCGCGTACGGCAGGTCATCGTGCGGCGGCGGCAGCCGTACCGCGAGACCTCGCGGAGTCTGCTCCCAGGCCACCGGCGCGGGATCGCCGAGGAGCGACACTCGAGCGATGGGCGCCGAGAGATAGGGCGTGCCGGAATAGAGCGTCTTCACCAGCACTTGCCCATCGTGCGGCCAGGCGAGCCCCATCGCATACAGGACCCCGTCTTTCTGCGTGAACCGGATGTCGGAAGCCTGGTAGACCTGTCCGGCATCCCGGCCCGACGGGGCGTTGGTCGTGCCTTCGCCGTAGAGCACCCAGGGGCGGGTGCCGTAGATCGCCTCGCCGTTGACCCGCAGCCACGCGCCCATCCGCAGGAGCACATTCCGCACCTGCGCCGGGATGGTGCCGTCGGCCCTTGGCCCGATGTTGAGCAGCAGGTTGCCGTTCTTGCTGACGATATCGATCAGGTCCGTCAGCAGGGAGGCCGCGGTGCGGTAGTCGTCATCCTTGACGTAGCCCCAGGAGTTGATGCTCACCGAGGTGTCGCTCTGCCAGGGACGCAGCCGCAGGGCATCGAGCTTACCGCGCTCGATGTCGAGTACCGCGGCCCCGGGAGGGAACGCCTGCAGCTTATATGTCAGCACGACCCCCTGGTGGCGTGCGGCAGCAACGTCGTAATAATACGCGGCCATGCGTTTCAAACCCGGCGCGAAGGCCGGTTGGTTGATCCACCAATCGAAGTAGATGAAGTCGGGATGGTAGTCGTCGACGAGCTCGGTGCTGCGGGCCAGCCAGTCGTCCACGAACGCTCGCGAAGGGGGCAGCCAGCGCTCGAGATGGTTGGGGTCCGGCTCGCCCGGCGAGTCGTCAGCGGGCAGATGCATGGGTTCCGCAGGGCCGTAGAGTCCGGCATAGCGCGGATCGTCGACATCGGAGTCGTACTCGGTTCCCTCGTGATACCACCACCAGTGCTCGGCGCGGTGCGAGGAGACGCCGAAGCGCAGACCGCGGGCGCGCACGGCCTTCTCCAGGGCCGCGACCAGATCGCGCTTGGGTCCCATGCGCGCGGCATCCCACAGGGTGAATCGGGAGTCATACTCGGCGAAGCCGTCGGAGTGCTCCGCGACGGGCACGACGTAGCGGGCGCCCGCGCGCACGAAGAGGTCGGCCCAGGCATCGGGGTCGAACTTCGCCATGGTGAAGCGCGGAATGAAGTCCTTGTAGCCGAACTTCGACTGGGGCCCGTAGACGGCGCGGTGATACTCGTAGGCCGCGGAGCCCTTGACGTACATGTTGCGCGAGTACCATTCGTTGTCGAAGGCAGGGACCGAGAAGACACCCCAGTGGATGAAGATGCCGAGCTTGGCATCGCGGAACCAGTCGGGCACGCGATAGGCATCGAGCGACCGCCAGCTCGCCGCGTACGGCCCGTGCTGGATCCTAGCATCGACCTGCGCGAGCTGCCGCTGGAGCGCCGGCTCGTAGTCCTTGGGCTCGTCCCAGAGCGGCGGAAAGGTCTGCGTGGTATGGGTGGCCGGAGCCGCCGCGGCGTGGGCACCGGCAAGCAGTGCGATCGCCGCCCCTGTCAGAAATCTCGAGCCCATCAGGAGCTCCCTCCAAGCACCGCGACGCCTTGGGCGCCGAGGGTGATCTGCCGCAGCGTCACGCCGGGGTGCAGCAGGTCCCGCATGACATGGGGCAGCGCCACGGTCCGCGGCGAGGCGCCGTGGTTGATCAGGATCACGACGTCCCGCCCTTTGCCGTAGCGGCGCATCAGCTCCACGTCCGGAGGCACCTTGATCGGGGCGGACCGCACGCCGGCGGCGGCCAGCGCCCGGCGCAGCAGGCCGCGCGTGAGCTGCGGATCGAAGAGGGCACCCAAATAGGTGATGTCGCCGCGTCCGTAGGCGCGGCGCAGCGCCGCCGGCTGCCCGCTCAGCCACGAAGTGTCGGGAGCATATCGCAGCATGACCCGGGTCTGCCCCGAGAGCGGCTGCAGCGCCTCGGCCCAGATGGACGCCGTGCCCGCGCCGGCGGGGCCCGACACACCCACCGGTGCGTCCAGGGCGTAGTACTGCTGCACGCGGCCGTCGAGCACCGGGACGAGCGGGCCGGGCTGCCTGCGAGCGTCCAGCCGGTCATACCGATCCTTCATGCCGCTGCGCGGACCGAGGATGAGATGTCCTCCGCCGCGGACGTACGCCGCAAGGTGCCGGCCAAGACCCTGCGGAATGACGTTGAGTCCCGGAGCGATGACGACTTTGTATCGCGTAAGCGGTGCGGACGCGCTCACGATGTCGACCGAGTGCGTCAGGTCCTCGAGCGGACGGTAGTAATCGAGCAGTGTCTGAAGCGGGTCGTAGTCCGCAGACTGGCGCTGGAAGTCGATGGCCCAGCGGCTGTCATAGGTGGTCACGATCGCCACCTGCGAGGCGGGCGTGGTGCCGGCGACCGCGGCCGAAGCCAGCCGGAACTCGCGGCCGATGGCGGCGACTTCACGATAGAGCGGGACGGGATTGCCATCCGGGCCGACCAGCGTGCCGTGATACTGCTCCTGGCCGTTGAGCGCGCTGCGCCATTGCCAGAAGAGCACGGCATCGGCGCCGTGGCCGACCGACTGCCAGGTCATGGCGCGCACCTCGCCCCGGTCGAGGGAGTTGCTGATGGGCGCCCAGTCGACGAATCCCGGCTGCGCTTCCATGACCCAGTAGTCGCGCCGCTTCCAGCCGCGCACGAAGTCACTGATCGCACCGTTGCGGTAGACGTCGAGGTGCCCCTGTCCGACGTAGTCGTCCCAGGAGGCGACATCGAGGCCGCGCGCGAGCGCGTAATGATCCCAGTTGTCGCTCCAGCCGAGGCCGCCGAAGTTGCTGGTGATGAACTGCCGCGGGGCGATGTAGCGGCGTAGCGCCGCGATCTGGTTCTGCTGGTAGCTGCGCCACGTCTGCGTCACGAAATGACGGTGGGCCAGCAGCAGCCCCGGGTTGCCCGGCAGGGCGTTGAGCGGGATCTGGCTCCAGGCGGTGTAGGTTTGACTCCAGTACGCCGTGGTCCAGGCGCGGTTCAGCGCCGCGAGGGTGCCGAATCTGTGCTGCAGCCAGCGCTGGAATTGCGCGCGCGTGCCGGCGTCGTAGGACTCGTTGGTGTACTCGTTGTCGATCTGCCAGCCGATGACGTCGGGATCGTGACCGAAACGCCGTGCGAGGCGGGTGACGATGTCGCGGCAGAACCGGCGATAGAGCGGGCTGGAGTAGGAGAACTGGCGGCGCCCGCCATGCTCCGCGCGCCGGCCGTCGCGTCCGACGCGCAGCACCTGCGGGTAACGGCTCGTCAACCAGACGGGCGGCGCATCGGTCGGCGTGCCGATCACGACGGCGATGTGATGCCGCTGCGCCATGCGGATCGCGCGCGCCAGCCAGTCGAAGTCGTATTGGCCCGCGGCGGGCTCGAGCCGGCTCCAGGCAAACTCCCCGACGCGTACGACGTTGATGCCGGCGGCTTGCATGAGGGAGAGATCCTCGTCCCAATCGCTCTGCGGCCACTGCTCCGGGTACCAGGCGGCGCCGAGCCAGAGGCGGCCGAGGGCCGTCGACACCGCGGCCGGTTGCTGCGGACCCTTTACAGGCAGTGCGCCACCCAGCTGCGAGAGTAGCGCCGTCGACGGCTTGTATGCCGGGCTCGCACACCCGGCGCAGAGCGCGCCAGTTGCGATGAGAGACGCCAGGAGGCGCGGACCACTGCAGTGTTTCATTGCAGA
>JASHVV010000044.1 GCA_030044385.1 Gammaproteobacteria bacterium | reverse complement strand
GCGTACTGGCCGGCCATGCGTCCCACCCGGATGATCGGCTTCTTCAGGCCGTGCAGCAGCACGAGGCTCATCTGCAGGAGGATCTTCAGCTTCTTGACGATCGTGTCCGATTCGCAATCGGCGAAGGTCTCGGCGCAGTCGCCCCCCTGGAGCAGGAAAGCCTGCCCGCGCTGGGCCTCGGCCAGCCGCTCGCGCAGCGCCTCGACTTCCCAGGAGACGACGATGGGCGGCAGCCGCGACAGCTCCGCCACGACCCGCTGCAGGGCGGCCGGATCGTCGTAGACGGGCTGCTGCTGGGCGGGCTTCGCCTGCCAGCTCGCGCAGTGCCAGGAGGTCGTCTCGGGGGAGCGCATAGGGCGTCGTCATCTTACCATGGGGGGTAAGCTGGCGCCGAAGGCCGCCAGAGGCGAGAATTCGCGCCCTCTTCCATCCGCACCACGCGGGAGGACCCTGAATGCATCGCGTGCTCATTCTCGGCGCCGGCAAGATCGGCGCCTTGATCTCCGGACTCCTCGCCAGCTCGGGCGCCTACCAGGTTCAACTCGCGGACGTCGACGGCGCCATTGCGGAAGCCGTGGTGCGCGCCCATGGGGCGCCCGGCCTCAGTGCCTTCGCGCTGAACGCCAAGCAGCGCAGCTCGCTCGAGCAACATCTCGCCCAGCATCCGGTGGATGCGGTCATCTCCAGTCTGCCGTTCTACTGCAACGTCACGGTGGCGGAGGCTGCCCGCACCGCCGGTGTGCATTACTTCGACCTCACGGAAGACGTCGAGGTCACGCGCTCCGTGCGCGCCATCTCGACCGGCTCGACGCGGGCATTCGTGCCGCAGTGCGGTCTCGCGCCGGGCTTCATCAGCATCGCCGCCGCGGAGCTGATCACGCACTTCGAGGAGTTGCGCGCCGTGAAGCTGCGCGTCGGCGCCCTGCCGCAGCATCCGAACAACGTGCTCAAATACTCGCTCACCTGGTCGACCGAGGGTCTCATCAACGAGTACGGCAATCCCTGTCAGGCGATCGTCGACGGCCGCACCGTGGATGTCGCGCCGCTCGAAGGCATGGAGGAGATCGAGATCGATGGGACGCTCTACGAGGCGTTCAACACCTCAGGCGGCCTCGGCTCACTCGCGGAGACGCACGGCGCGCGCTGCGAATCGATGAACTACAAGACCATCCGCTACCCGGGCCACTGCGAGCAGATGCGCCTGCTGATGAACGACCTGAAGCTCAATCAGGATCGCGGTACCTTGAAGCGCATCCTCGAGAACGCCGTACCCCAGACGCTGCAGGATGTCGTCATCGTGTATGCCGCGGTCACCGGCACTCAGGATGGCGAGCTGCGCGAAGAGAACTACGTCAACAAGATCTACCCTGAGCTCATCGCCGGCCGGCTCTGGTCCGCCATCCAGGTGACCACTGCCGCGGGCATCACTTCCGTGGTCGACCGGGTGCTCGAGCATCCCGATCACTACCACGGCTTCATCGCCCAGGAGGAATTCCGGCTGACCGACATCCTGGCCAATCGCTTCGGCCGCCACTATGCCCAGGGCGGCAGCAAGGGCGTTTCCGCGGAGGTCATCGTCTCGGGCAAGACCGGACACCAGCGCACCCGGAAGAAGGTCGCCGCGAAATGAGCACCGTCGAATCCAACATCAACGGCCTGCTCGCGCGGCTGGAACTCGCCCCGCTCAATCCCGGAGCCTGGTCCGGCTCGCAGGGCTGGGCGAGCAGCGGCGACGCCGCACTCGTCAGCGTGCGCAACCCCGCCACCGGCACGCTGATCGCGCAGGTGCGGCCTGCCGGCCCGCAGGAGTACGACGCCGTCGTCTCGTCCGCGGTCGCGACGGCATCCGCCTGGCGCTCCGTGCCCGCCCCCAAGCGCGGTGAGGTCGTCCGTCTCATCGGCGAGGAGCTGCGCCGCGCCAAGGCCGACCTCGGCACGCTGGTCTCGCTCGAGAACGGCAAGATCCTCGCCGAGGGCCTGGGCGAGGTGCAGGAGATGATCGACATCGCCGACTTCGCCGTCGGCCAGTCGCGCATGCTCTACGGCCTCACCATGCACTCCGAGCGCCCCGGTCACCGGATGTACGAGCAATGGCAGCCGCTCGGCGTGGTCGGCATCCTCTCCGCATTCAACTTCCCCGTTGCCGTTTGGTCCTGGAACGCCTTTCTCGCCGCGATCTGCGGCAATGTCTCCGTCTGGAAGCCGTCCCCCAAGACCCCGCTCACCGCCATTGCCGTCCAGCAGCTCTGCAACAGGGTGCTGCTCGCGCGCGGCCTGCCCCCGATCTTCCAGCTCTTCATCGACGGCGGCACGGAGCTCGCCACCCGCTTCGTCGATGACCGCCGCGTCGCCCTGATCTCCTTCACCGGCTCCACCCCGGTCGGCCGGAAAGTCGGCGAGCGCGTCGCCGCACGGCTCGGCAGGACTCTCCTCGAGCTCGGCGGCAACAATGCGATCATCGTCGATGAGAGCGCAAATCTGGATCTCGCCGTTCCCGCCATCGTCTTCGGCGCCGTCGGCACCGCCGGGCAGCGCTGCACGAGCACGCGCCGCGTCTTCGTCCACGAGGCCGTCGCCGAAGAGCTCGAGCGCCGCCTGACCAACGCCTACCGCCAGGTCCGCATCGGCAACCCGCTCGACCCCACGACGCTGATGGGCCCCTTGATCGATGCTCACGCGGTGGAGCGCTTCGAGTCCGCCGT
>JASHVV010000355.1 GCA_030044385.1 Gammaproteobacteria bacterium | reverse complement strand
CACGCCATCGTCCATTACCTGCGTGACCTGGCCAACACCCTCCACACCTACTACAACGCCGAGCAGTTCATCGTCGCCGACTCCCGCACGCGCAATGCGCGCCTGGCGCTGGTGCTCGGTGTTCAACAGGTCATCCGCAACGGCCTCACCCTGCTGGGCGTCTCCGCGCCCGACAGCATGTAAGTCCCCGGCATGCCCCGACTGACCACGCGCGATTACAAGCGGCCGTCCCACAGCTCGAGTCTCTCGAAGCTGAAGGAGTTCGGCCTGGGTGTCCTGGTCGGTGCCGTCCTCGCCAGCGCAGCGTTCCTGATCGCGGGCGCCCGGGCGCGCCACCACGCCTCATTGCTGCACATCCATGCGGGTGCCGGCTCGCAGGACGTCGCGCCCCACGCGCCTGCGCCCGACGACGGCTCATCCGACGGCTCCGGTACGGCAACCCCGTCCGCCGCCTCGGCTGCAGCGCCGCAATCCGGGTCGGCGCACGCCGCGGCACAGGCTCCGCAGTACGATTTCTATCGGATGCTGCCGCGCCTCAATGTTCCGATCCCGCACGACGATCAGCCTTCGTCGCACGCGCCGCCGCCTGCGGCGGGTCCGCCGGCGCGCGCCGCGGGCGGCGGGCCGTCCTATGTGCTGCAGGTCGGCTCCTACCGCAGCAGCGCCGAAGCCGATCAGGTCCGCGACCGCCTGGCCCGCGCGGGCATTGCCGCTGAAGTCCAGCGTATCGCGGCGGGCTCCAGAACCTGGAATCGGGTTCGCATAGGACCCCTGACCGACGCGGAGCTGGCCCGGGTCCGCGAGCAACTCCGGACAGCCAACATCCACGCGCTGGTGATCCGCGCCGACCGGTAGAGTTGCGGCTCAGTCGTCGTCGTCTGACGGACTGGGTACGTGCGCGCTCACGTCCGCTGCGATGTCGGCGGCATCGGCGCCTGCCACCGGATACGATTTCGACCACGACGTCGAGCCGTCGGCCACAGAGACGATTTTGACGGTGAGCTGCTCATTGGGCGCGCTGCCGCTGATGTCGCCAAACAGGGCGTAGGTCGAGTGGTGAGCGCGCCCTTGCGACGCTGCGGCGGACGCATCGAGAGTCGGCAGGGGCTCACTGTCCAATGCCACGCGGCCGTGGCGCGCGATTGCGAGTCGCCCGTACACCTGCGTGAATACCGACCCGGCGAGCTTCTGTGCCGCCGCATCGCCGGTGGGTGACCCGAACGGAATGGCAAGCACCGGAGCGTTGGCGGAATCGGCATCGATGGCTTCCGCCGGGATCTGCTGCGCGATCTGGGCGATGAGTTTCGCGGTATCGGCGGCCGTCCAGTTGCCCGGATGGCTGGCAGCGATCTGCCTGAGCTTCCTGGCCTGTGTGGCGGAGAGGTCCGCAGATGTGTCGGGACCCGAATGCCCCCACAGCGTCATCAGGAAAATGGCGAACCATAGATAGACGCAAACCCTGACCCACTTGGGCAGGCGCCGGAAACCGGTCCAGGCCGATTGCAGCAGCCATCCCCCCACCTGGAACCAGAAGCGCGTTCTCTGTCCGGGCTCCTCGACCGGGAAGGAGGGAAATGACCGCGGCGCCGTGCCCCCGGCCTTTCCCGACTTCGGACGCGGACGCTCGGTGCTCGGGCGCGGCGCACTCTCGCCGGACACCAGCCGGCGGCAGACCGCCTCGAGCGCCGCCGTCGGCTGACCGTCCGGCACCCGCAGCCATTGCACCGCGCGAAACTTGTCGGGAACACGCGCGCCGGCCTCGGTGGTTGCGTCGATGACGACAGGCAGCAGAAACACGTGGTCGTCGGCCATGTCGAGCGTCCGCTCGACCGCCAGGCGCCACTCCCGCCGGAAATAGCCCTCGTGGCGCGCCTCGGTATGCGCCGAGATGACGGGCATGAAGTAGTCGCAGGCGCGGATCTGGCCGCGGATCTTCTGGTCCCAGGCGTCGCCGCCGACGAGATCGCTCTCGTCGTACCAGACCTCCATCCCGAAGCCCGGAAGAGCGTCCCGGATCCGTTGCGCGGCGGTGCGGTCCTCCGAGGCGTAGCTGAGGAAGACCGTGGGCCGCGGCGGCGCGGAATCTTCGACTGTGTCGGCCGACATCGTGGTAAGGGCCGGGTTACTTGCCCGGCGCGTGCTCGCTCGTGTGGACGTAGCGCCGCTCGCCGCTTGCGCGGTCGTACTGGACTTCCAGGGTCTCACCCGTCGAGGGGTCCTCGAAGCGCTCGCCGGTGCGCTCCCAGCTGGCTCCGGCGGGCGGCGTCTTGCGATACCGCCAACGCTCGAAGGCCGTGCCGAGAATGATCGCCGCGCCGACGCACAGGAGGCCGATGCCTCCCCCGTCCCCGAGAGCTGCGAGCAGCGCGCCCGCCGCGGCGGCGATGATGCCCAGCGCCAGGACTATCGTCCGCAACATCACCCGTTCGCCTTCTCCAGCACCACGGCGGTGCCGTACGCCACGATCTCACTCATGGTCTGTCCGATCTCCGCGGAATCGAATCGCATCATGACGATGGCGTTGGCCTGCATGAGGCTCGCGTTCTTGACCATCCGGTCGACCGCATGGCGCCGGGCCTCCTCCAGGAGTTGCGTGTACTCGGTGATCTCGCCTCCGGCGAGCGACCGCAGTCCCGCCATGATGTTGCCACCGAGCCCGCGGCTGCGCACCACGACACCGAACACCTGACCCTTGACGTCTCTGACACGATAACCCGGTACGTTCTCGGTCGTCACGACCAGCATGGCTCTCCCCCTTCGGACGTGGCCGATCCGGCCGCCGGCGCGAAGTATACCCCGCGCCGC
>JASHVV010000354.1 GCA_030044385.1 Gammaproteobacteria bacterium | reverse complement strand
GGCGGAGCTTTAATATGCAGGAATGACTCTGCTCGCCGAGCTCGTCGCGACCTCCTCCCGGGTCGGCGATACCTCTTCCCGGCTGGCGAAGGTGCGCGAGATCGCCGGCCTGCTGGGGCGCCTGTCGCAAGGCGAGCTCGCCATCGGCGTGAGCTATCTCGCGGGCGAGTTGCCGCAGGGCCGGATCGGCGTCGGATATGCGGCGCTGCAGGCCGCCGCGCAAGCCGCAGGGCAGCCGCCCGAGGAGGCAAGCCTGTCTCTCGAGCAGACGGACCGGCAGATCGGTGAGCTGGCCGTCATCCGCGGGGACGGGTCGGCGGCGCGCCGCGGCGCGGCGCTGAGCGGTCTTTTCTCGCAGGCGACGGGTAAAGAGCGGAGCTTCCTTCTGCGACTGCTGCCCGGCGAGCTGCGCCAGGGCGCCCTCACCGGGGTGATGATCGATGCGATCGCCGCGGCGTCGGGTGTTGCGAGCGCAGAGATCCGGCGCGCGGCCATGTACTCGGGGAGTCTCGGCGCGCTCGCCCTGACCGCCATGAGCGCGGGTGCCACCGGACTGCGGCGATTTCAACTCGAGCTCTTCGCGCCGGTGGCGCCGATGCTGGCGCAGACGGCGGCGAACGTGGATGAGGCTTTGAAGGAGTTGGGAAGCGGCGAGGTCGCCCTGGAATGGAAGCTGGACGGGGCGCGAGTGCAGGCGCACAAGGGCGGCGGTCAGGTCCGCCTGTACACGCGCACGCTCAATGAGGTGACGGACGCGCTGCCGGAGATCGTCGCCGCCGTGCACGCACTGCCCACGCAGGCGCTGGTGCTGGACGGAGAGGCCATCGCGTACGATGCCGCGGGCAGGCCGCACCCCTTCCAGATCACGATGCGCCGCTTCGGCCGCCGGCTCGAGATCGAAAAGCTTCTGAGCGAGCTTCCCGTGCGCGCCTATTTCTTCGACTGCCTGCGGCTGGACGACCGCAGCCTCGCAGACCGGCCCTTGCGCGAGCGATCCGCAGCGCTTGCCGCAGCCGTTCCGGAGGCGCTGCGCGTGCCGCGGATCGTCACCGCCGCGGCGCAGGAGGCGCACGCCTTTTACGAGGCGGCACTCGCCGCCGGGCACGAGGGGCTGATGGCGAAGGCGCTCGAGTCGCCCTACGAAGCCGGCAACCGCGGCGCGAGCTGGCTGAAGATCAAGCGCGCGCACACGCTCGACCTGGTCGTGCTCGCCGCCGAGTGGGGGCACGGGCGGCGCACCGGAAAGCTCTCGAACCTGCACCTCGGCGCCTTCGACCGGGCAACCGGCGAGTACGTGATGCTGGGAAAGACCTTCAAGGGACTGACGGACGCGATACTCGAGCGGCAGACGCGGGAGCTGCTCGCGCGGGAGACGCACCGGGATCCATGGACGGTGTATGTGCAACCGGAGCTGGTAGTCGAGATCGCTTTCAGCGATCTGCAGGCGAGCAGCCGCTATCCCGGCGGTCTCGCGCTGCGACTGGCGCGGGTGAGGCGCTACCGCGATGACAAACGGGCGCAGGACGCCGATGACATGGAGGCGGTTCGGCGGATCTACGCGGCGCAGGGCGCTCAGGCTACGCCGGCCGTGGGTCGCGGGTCGCGGGCTTGAGTTATGCTGAGCGCGGTCCGATGCAGGGTCGCCGACCCCGGAGCATGCCGTGAGCAAACAACATCAGTACGCCGTGAGTCTCGCGTGGACCGGCAATGACGGCGGCGGAACGCAGTCGTACCGCAGCTATCGGCGGGATCACGAGATCACCGTGGCGGGCAAGCCGGCCATCCCGGGCTCCAGCGACCCGGCGTTCCGCGGCGACCGGGCGCGATACAACCCGGAGGAGCTGCTGGTCGCGAGTCTCGCGAGCTGTCACATGCTCTGGTACCTGCATCTCTGCGCCGTCAACGGGATCGCCGTGGTCGACTATCGCGACGAGGCCGGCGGCACGATGCAGGAGGAAGAGGACGGCGGCGGCGCCTTCGTGCGCGTGCTGCTGCAGCCGAGGGTCACGATCGCCCCGGGCGGCGATCGCGGCAAGGCGCTCGCCCTCCACGCGCAGGCGCATCACCTCTGCTTCATCGCGCGCTCGATGCGCTTTCCGGTCGACGTGGCGGCGCAGATCGCCGACTGAGCGGCGCGAGCCGGCGCTAGCGATAATCACGAGGAGGCACTAGAGAAATTCTCTAGATGGAACCGTCGGCTCGGCCGCGCAATAATCCGCGTGTCTTCAGTCACGCCGGCCGCCGATGAAACAACAACGACGCCTCCGCTCGGGATCCGCCAGGACGAGAGCCGGCGCCCGGCGGAGCGGCTCCTCGGCGGTGGCGCTCACCCTGCTCTGCGGCACCGCCGCACTCTGGGCCCGCCGCGGCTATTGCGACGACACGCCGCAACTGGCGGACGTCGTGGTCACTGCCACGCGGGTCGCGGTGCCGGCGTTCGACGTGCCGGCATCCATCAGCGATGTCTCCGCGGCGGCCCTGCGCGACGAGGCGCTGGGAATCAACCTCTCCGACGACATCGGCTCCGTCCCCGGGCTGCTCGCCTTCGACCGCCACAATTATGCCCAGGATCAGCAGGTCTCGATCCGCGGCATCGGCGCCAACTCGACGTTCGGCATCCGGGGCGTGCGGATCTATCAGGACGGCATCCCCCAGACCGGCCCCGACGGCCAGGGCCAGATCTCGCAGTTCAACCTCGACTCCGCGCAGCGGGTGGAGGTGCTGGAGGGGCCGTTCTCGGCGCTTTACGGCAACGCGTCCGGCGGGGTCATCCAGATCTTCACCGCCGACGGCACCGCTCCCGGGGATATCCGCACGAGCCTCGGCTATGGCAGCTTCGGGCAGGAGCGCGCCGGAGTCGACGCGAGCGACGCCGCGGGGCCCCTCGCCGTCAACGTCGATTTCACGCACTTCTCCTGGGACGGCTACCGGCCGCACCAGAACGCGCGCAACGAGTCCTTCAACTCCAAGGTCGATTACAGCTTCGGGCCGCGCGACACCCTGACCTTCGTCGCCAACATCGTGTCACGGCCCGACGCCGACGACCCGCTCGGCCTCACGGCCGCGGAACTGGCGGCGAATCCGGACCAGACGGCGCCGGCGGCCGTGCAGTTCAACACCCGCAAGAGCCTGGATCAGCAGGAAGGCGGCGTCATCTACGAGCTCGGCCTCACCGATCATCAGTCGCTGCGCCTGATGGGCTATTACGGGCATAGGTCGATCCAGCAGTTCCTGTACATCCCGGTGGCGGCGCAGAGCGCGCCGACCAGCTCCGGGGCCGTGATCTCGCTCAACCGCGGCTTCGGCGGCGGCGATACGCGCTGGACGTGGCAGGGGCCGCTCGCCGGCCGCCCGCTCTCCTGGGTGGCGGGACTGAGCTTCGATACGCAGAACGAGCTGCGCCGGGGCTACGACAGCTTCTCCGGAGATGTCCTCGGCGTGATCGGCACTCTGCGGCGCAACGAGAACGATATCGCCAAGGACTTCGACGAATACACTCAGGCGAGCTGGAGATTCGCGCCGCGCTGGAGCCTGACCGCGGGCTTGCGCCACAGCGAGGTGCGCATCATATCGGTGGACAATCTCATCACCCCGACCAGCGGCAACGACAGCGGCCAGATCACCTACGCCGCCACCTCGCCGGTCGCCGGGCTGCTGTACGCGGCACGGCCGTGGCTACACCTTTATGCCTCGTACGGCAAGGGCTTCCAGACGCCGCTCGACTCGGAGCTCGCCTATCGCCCCGACGGCGCTCCGGGATTGAATTTCGGCCTGCGGCCGGCCGTCAGCAACAACGGCGAGATCGGCGCCAAGCTGGCCCCCAGCCGCCATCTAGCGGTTGATGTCGCCGCCTTCGACACCCGCACGGACGATGAGATCGTCGTCGCCACCAACGCGGGCGGACGCTCGACTTACCAGAACGCGGGGCGCACGCGCCGCAGCGGCGCGCAGGCATCGGTCGATTATCAGTTCGCCGAAAGGTGGCGGGCCCAGCTCGCGTACACCTATGTCGCGGCGCTCTACATTGACGGGTATTACACCTGCGTCACGGCGCCCTGCTCCACACCGTCATTGCTCATCAGCTCCGGCAACCGCCTGCCCGGAGTCCCGCGCAGCGATGCGTACGCGCGGCTGAGCTGGGGTGGCCCACTAGGGTGGAACGCGAACGCCACCGCGCAATACATGAGCGACATGGCGGCCAACGACGCCAACACCGCGTTTGCGCGGCCCTACGCCGTGTTCGGCGTTGCGGGGGGCTACGGCGCGGATCTCGGGTCGACCCGGCTGACCGGGTTCCTGCGCCTCAACAATATCCTCAACCGGCGCTACGTCGGCTCGGTCATCGTGGACGACTCGAACGCCGGCTACTTCGAGCCGGCGCCGGGATTCAACGTG
>JASHVV010000353.1 GCA_030044385.1 Gammaproteobacteria bacterium | reverse complement strand
CAGGTTGAACAGGTGATTGACGGAGATCTGCATCGCCTGCTGCGTGATCACGCCATTGATGTGGGCCGCGTAGAGCTGCACGTTGCCGCCCGTCGCGGCGATGCCCTGTCGCACCTGCTCGGAATAGACGTTGATGTGGGCGGCCAGATTGGCGTGATGGATCACCGCGCCGCGCTCCCATAGATAGGTCGTGATGGATACCGCGAAGCTGCCGGCGAGCGTGCGCAGGAAAGTCGCGAGGCCCGAGCCTGCGGCCACCTCCCGTCCGTTGAGGTCCGACAGCAGGATGGTGAGGATCGGCAGGAAGAAGAACGCGATCCCGAGGCCCATGATGAGCTGCACCATCACGATGTGATAGAGATCGACCTGGGTGTCGAACCGGCCGCGCATGAAGCAGGTGAGCCCGATCATGAAGAACGAGAACGCGGCCATCCAGCGCAGATCGTAGCGCATGAGGTAGCGGCCGATCGGGATCGAGAGGAGCAGGGGGAAGAAGCCCATCGGGGCCGAGGCGAGTCCGGACCAGAGCGTCGTGTAGCCGATCGTGCCCTGCATCCAGAGCTGCACCAGGAGCGAGGTCGAGAAGAACATCGCGTAGGCAAGCACCATCGCCAGCGTGCCGGCGGCGAAGTTGCGATGCAGGAACAGGCGGAAATTGACGACGGGCTCGCGGTCGGTCAGCTCCCAGATCAGGAACACCGCCAGCGCGACCGCGGCCACGACCGCGAGCACCACGATGGTGTCGGAGTGGAACCAGTCGAGCTGGTTACCCTTGTCGAGCATGATCTGCAGCGCGCCGACGCCGATCACGAGCGTCGCCAGCCCCATGACATCCACGCGCGGATGGTCGATGTGCTCAGGACGTCTGCGCATCTGGCCGGCCACCACGACGGCGGCGAAAATGCCGATCGGCACGTTGATGAAGAAGATCCATTCCCACGAGTACGTTTCCGTGATCCAGCCGCCCAGCACCGGACCTACGAGCGGTGCGGCGATGAGGATAGCGCCGCGACATTCCTTGTCAAGGCAAATATCGGGCGGCGACGCGCCGTGGCCGCAATCTCCAGCGTAACGCGCCGCGCGACAGCCCGTTGACACGCGCGCGCGCCGCGCGCCGCCGCGAAGAAATCGCGTCAACCTGTAACGGATTCATGCGCTCTGTTGCGGCAACGGCGGCGTGGTAACTCGTCGCCACTTCCCGACACAGGTGAGGACCCTAACATGACCCCCAAGTTGTTACGCGCCGCGCTATGCGCCGCCCTCGTTGTCAGTCTCGGCGCCTGCGGCGGAGGCGGCGGCGCCTCCGATCCGGACTCCGGTTCCGGTAGCAGCCCATCGCCGCAGACCAGTCAGATGGCCCTGATCGTCAGCGATGCGTCGTCCGACGACTGGGCCACCGTCGGCGTGAAGATCATCAGCATCTCGCTGACGCCGCAGGGCGGCGGCACGCCGGTGACGGTCTACACCGCTCCCTCCCCGGCGCCGATGGTCAACCTGGAGCAGCTCGATCAGATCGGCGAGGTGTTGGGTAACGTCACCCTTCCGGTCGGCACCTACACCGGCGCCACCGTGACGATCAGCGCCAATCCGGGTGACGTGCAGCTGGTCGTCTCGGCCGAGCCGGAGGCCGGATTCCCCGGCACGGCGGGCGAGACGATACCGTCGTCGGACATGCAGATCGTCGGCGCGCAGGGCGCCTCCGGGAGTCAGACGGTGCCCGTCGACCTGACATTCGACTCGCCGCTCGTGGTCACGGCCGGCGGCTCCAACGCGCTCGATCTCGAGTTCGACCTGTCGCATCCGGCGTTCATCGTGGCGCACGATCCGCCCGGCGCGACCGCCACCCAGTGGGCGGTCAACTTCGTGGGGCCGCTGCGCCGGCATCCCATCGACGACATCGCGCATCTGGTGCTCAGGGAGATGTACGGCGACGTCACGGCGGTCGCCGCCGACGGCAGCTCGATCACCATCACCAAGGAGATGCCGACCCTGCCGGTGGTCGACCCGGAGACGCCCGTCTCGACAGGTGAGTCGCTCACGATCGATGCGGACGCCAGCAACGGAACGATCTACTACAACGTGGACGCCGGGACGAGCACGACGATTACCAGCTTCTCCTCGCTGGCCTCGAGCCTGATCGGGAAGTATGTCCGGCTCACCGCGCGGTATCAGGAAGACGGCTCGCTGGTCGCGGTGCGGGTCTGGGCGAGCACGGATTTCAATGATCTGTGGCTGAGCCCCGAAGGCCACGTGCTGCACGTCGATGCGTCGACCGACACGATCGTCGTCGACAACGCCGCCGGCGTTCCGGTTTCGGTCACGGTCGACTCCGGGACGCAGTTCTTCTTCCGCCAGCCCGCCAACCCGGCGGCCGATGCCGCCCCGATCGGGACCGGGCCGTCCTTCCTCGCGGACGGAGAATTCGTGCGCGGCTTCAAGGTGCACGTGAGCGTGGTCGATCCGCTGGCAAGCCCGCTCGTCGCGCAGACGGTCGACATCGAGACCGCGGCCTACTCGGGCCAAATATCGAACGCGCTGCCCGATGGAACGGGATTCACGTACACGCACGACTACGTGACGGCGACCGACGATTACGACCTGACGCTCGATTACATCGCGAGCACCAGCCCCAACGGCACGGACTCGAGCGGCAACGCCATCGAGGGGTTCAAGTGGTGGAACTTCGCTTATCCGACGGTGGTCGATGACGGCGCCGATGCGATAGCGGACTTCTCCAGCGCGGTAGGCGGGGGCAGCTCCGGCGGCTTCTCCTTCGCGGGCGAGAGCTTCTTCGCCTGGGGTCTGTCGGCTGCGCGCTGGAACGACCCCGCGAATCCCTCCGGCTGGGCGCTGCCCTGGACCATCCTGATGGCGACTCCGATGCCGCGCGGCACGGTCGCCACGGGCCTCGCCAACAGCTCCTTCACGCTGACCCTGAACGGGGGAACCACACCGGGCACCGTCGACCTCGACACGACTTCGGGCTCGGCAACCCTGGTCTACCAGGTCGACCGGTCGAACGGCATCGTGTCGATCAGTCCCGTCGACATCACGACAGCGAGCGGTCTCAGCACGCTCACCGGCGCGCTGACGGCCGGCACGGCGGTCAAGGTCTACGGCACCCCGCAATCCGATGGCACGCTGAAGGCCTACGTGCTGATGTACTTCACCGGGACCACGCCCGGAGAATGAGAACCGGGAAGTTGCGCCGCGCGATCGTTTCGCTATAGTGCGGTGGCTACAACTAGACGGCGCCGCGACCGGCCGGGTGGCCTCTCGCGGCGCCGCGTCGGCTTGGGAGGTCACGGATGTCGCAGGTTGTCTCATCGCGGTGGGCACGCGCCGCATGCTGGTGGCTGCCCGTGGCGGCAGTCGCCGCGCTCTCCGGTTGCGGCGGCGGCAGTGGCGGCGCCGGCCTTTCCAGCGGCAGCACCGGCAGTGGCTCCTCCGGCACGAGCGCCTCGTCCGCCTGGACTCCCGGCGTCTTCGAGCCGTCGGCGAATTTCGCGGCGCTCTGCCAGGATCCGCGCTCCGGGACCGACCCCTATACCGGCCAGCCGTATCCCGACAAGCAGGGGTCGACGCTGGATGAGAACAACTGGCTCCGCTCCTGGACTCATGAGTTATACCTCTGGTACGACGAGGTAACAGACGTCAATCCGGCGCTATACAGCACGGCGGACTACTTCCAGCTCATGAAGACGATGGCAACAACGTCTTCCGGCGCCCCTGTGGACCGGTTCCACTACACGTACCCGACCGCAACTTGGGAGGCGCTCTCGGAGTCGGACGTGGAAGTCGGGTACGGCGTACAGTGGGAGATCGTCGCGGCCAGCCCGCCGAGAAACGTCCAGCTCGCCTACCTGGAGCCGGCGGCCGATCTGCCTGCCGATACTGCGGCTGCGGGCCTGGTGCGGGGTGACACGCTCCTCGACGTCGACGGCGTCGATGTCGTCAATTCCAACGACCAGACGAGCATCGACACCATCAATGCCGGCCTCTCTCCCTCGACCGTCGGCGAGACCCATACCTTCACCGTCCAGGATCCGGGCTCGAGCACGCCCCGGACGGTCACCCTGCAAGCGCAGAGCGTGACCTCCGTCCCCGTCCTGCTGGAGACGACCGTGACCAGCCCGGAGACCGGCGCCACGGTGGGCTACATTCTTTACAACGACCAGGTCGCCCCGGCGGAGTCGGAGCTGATCAGCGCGATCGATACCTTCAAGGCCGAGGGAATCACCGACCTCGTCCTCGACCTGCGTTACGACGGCGGCGGCCTGCTCGATCTGGCGAGCGAGGTCGGCTACATGATCGGCGGCAGTCAGACCGCGGGCGAGACCTTCGAGCTCGAGCAGTTCAACAACCAGTACACGACCACCAATCCGGTGACGGGCCAGCCGAATACCCCGACACCCTTCCTCGACACCACGCAGGGCTTCTCCGTCACGGCCGGAGAGCCTCTGCCGACCCTCGATCTGCCGCGCGTGGCGGTCATCACCGGCCAGGACACCTGCTCGGCCAGCGAGTCCATCATCAATGGCCTCGAAGGCGTGGGAATCACTGTCTATCAGATCGGCTCGACGACCTGCGGCAAGCCCTACGGCTTCTATCCGCAGGACAACTGCGGCACCACCTACTTCTCGATCGAATTCCAGGGTGTCAACGCCAAAGGCATCGGCGGCTATGGCGAGGGCTTCTCCCCGGCGAACACCACCCCCATGGTCGGGGTGTCGGTGCCGGGATGCTCGGTCGCCGATGATTTCAGCCACGCGCTCGGCGACCCCACCGAGGCCCGGTTCGCGGCGGCGCTGGCCTACCTGGCCGATCCGCAGGCCGCCACCTGTCCCGCACCGCCCACCGGCAATGCGCCGCCCGCCACCGTCACTCAGCGGCAGCTTCTCGAGCAGATCTTCGTGCGCTCGCCGCTGCGGCAGATGCGCATCCTGAGCCGGTGACCGCTGACGCCAAAGGCCGACATCTTGCGACAGGGATCGTGTTGAGTTGAGATATGTCGCACCGCCGGCGCCGTCCGGCCCGGCGACGGGAGTCTCATCCCCCGTCAGGAGGCGTCATGAAGACGACGAGCGCACGCACTCGCAGCCTGTCGCGTGTCGAGTTGTATGTGGGAGGGGCACTCGCACTGTGCGCGTCGGCGGCGCTGCACGGCACGGGGCTGTGGCTGGCACGGCTCCACGGATCGCACGTGACTGCCGCCGCGATCGCCGCCGTCGCGGGCGGCATGCTCGCCTGTCTCATCGGCGGAATGCTGATCGCCGCCCGGCCGCGCGCCTGCAACGGCGAGCAGGCCGCCGCCCTGGCGCACGCCCGCAAGATGGAGGCGTTGGGTTTGCTCGCCGGCGGCGTGGCGCACGATTTCAACAACCAGCTGCAGGTCATCCGCAATTCCCTCGAGATCCTGGAGCGGCAGGACGCGCCGGCCGACACCCGCCGTTACCTCGGCATGATCCACCGCAGCGCTGACCGTGCCGGAGCGCTCACGCGGCAGTTGCTCGCGTTCTCGCGCCGCCAGCCCGTCGAGCTGCGGCCGCTCGATCCCAACGAGCTCGTGACGCAGGTGGCGGAGCTGCTGCGCCACTCGCTCGGGGAGCGGATCGTCATCGAGACCGTCCTCGGCCGCGGAGTGGCCGCCATCGCGGCCGATGCCGGCCAGCTCGAGACCGCGCTCCTCAACCTGGCGACCAACGCGCGCGATGCGATGTCGCAGGCGGGCCTGCTGACTCTCCGCACGGCGAACGTCACACTCGATGACTCGTTGCCGTCATACGTGATGATCGCCGTATCCGACACCGGCACGGGCATGCCGCCCGAGGTCGCCGCGCGGGCGTGCGAGCCGTTCTTCACCACCAAGGAGCCGGGACAGGGCACCGGCCTCGGGCTGTCGCAGGTCGCCCGGTTCGTGCAGGAATCCGGCGGGCACGTCCGGATCGCCAGCGCGCCGGGGAAGGGGACGACGGTGCAGCTCTACCTGCCGCAATTCGAGCGGCTCTCCGGGCGTCGTCAGCGCGCGCCCGGGTCGGCGAAGCGGCGGGCATGGCCCGTCCAGGACGACACCCAGGCCGATCTGCTGGCGGCCTGCGCCGTGCGCAAGCGCTGAACCAGCAGCGGCCGGCGCCATCGAGCCGCCTGCGGGCAGCGACGAGGACTACATTTCGAGCCTGCGTTGCGCGTACACTACGCCGGTCACGCGGTGCAGAGCGCCCTGAAGGGGGGGCGGACGACAATGGCCCATGAGCGTCGCAAGCGCCTGTTGGACCAGATATTCGGCCATCGCGCCGCGCTGCAGAAATACCTGCGGAAATTCACGGCCGGCGCGGAGGATGTCGAGGACATCGTGCAGGAGACTTATGTCCGCATGTGCGCCCTGCCGGAGGGGCAGGCGGTCGACGCACCGCGGGCGTTGCTCTTTCGCATCGCCCGCAACCTCGCCGTCGACCGGGCGCGGCAGCGACTCAGCCACGCGACCGACGATGTAGCGGATTTCGAGCCGCTGAACGTCTCATCTGAGGAGGCGGAACCAGACGAGCAGGTCGATCTGCGCCGGCGATTCGAGTCGTTCTGCGCGGCCGTCGACAGCCTGCCGCCGCTCTGCCGGCGCGTGTTCGTGCTGCGCAAGGTGTACCAGCTCTCGCATGCCGAGATTGCGCAAGTGCTCGGCCTCTCGCACAGTACAATAGAGAAACACGTGGCCAAGGGGTTGGTGCGCTGCCGGGACCGGCTGCGCAGCCTCGGATTGCTCGACGGGCTGGAAGCTTCCCCCGGCGAGCCATTGCCGCGGCGGCGGGTCAGGGATCGGGAGTCCAGATGAGCGATATCGTCAGACTGAAGACACAGACTCAGATCGACAACGAAGCGGCGGTTTGGACCTGGCGGGTCGACTCGGGCGCGCTCGCGGATGACGAGCGGCGCCAGCTCGAGGCGTGGCTGCGGGAGGACATCCGCCACCGTGTTGCGTTCGAGGAACTCAGTCACACCTGGACCCTGCTCGACCGCCTCGCGGAGCGGGCGCAGGACGACATGGTGACCGCATTCGCGCGCCCGGAGCGGCGGACGTTCCGGAGCGTGCTGCGCTCCGCGCAAACGCCGCTTCGCTGGGCGGCCGCCGCCATGGTCGTCGTTGCACTGGGGGCGACGCTATGGGTGACACGCCGAACGAGTACGCAGGTCGTCTCGACCGCAGTCGGTCAGGAGCAGCGCCTGACGTTGGCTGACGGCTCGGAGCTGACACTCAACACCGACACGCTGATCGCGGTGCGCTTCAGCGCGCAGCGCCGCGACGTCTACCTGCGTAGGGGCGAGGCGCACTTCGACGTCGTACACAACCCCGCCAGGCCATTCTTTGTGCACGCCGGCGATACGGTGATCCGCGACGTCGGTACGCAATTTGAGGTGCGGCTGCGCTCGGACGAGGATGTCGATGTCCTCGTCGACGAAGGGCAGGTGGAAGTACAAGGCCCGACGGATGCGCCCGCAGCGGACACGGCCGGCAGTGACGCGCCCGGCGGGAGCGCCCAGTGGGTGAGGGCGCTGAGCGCCGGCGAGCGGCTCGTGATCGCCGGACCGAAGCTGAGCATCCTGTCCGTGAGCCCGCACCAGATTGCCGATCAGCTCGCGTGGCGTCAGGGCGCGCTGGTCTTCGAGGGTGAGCCGCTCTCCCGCGCGATCACCGAGGTCGGACGCTACACCCGCGCGCGCATCGTTCTCGCGGGACCTGACGTCGGCGCTCTGCACATCAGTGGACGCTTCAGGACCGACGATGTGTCCGGCTTCCTGCAGGCGCTCCAGGCCGCGCTGCCCGTGCGCGTGACCCGGCCCGCACCGGGACTCGTCTACATCGCGCCGCGCTGAGTCCTTCGTTGCGGCGCGGCCACAGGTCGCGCGCACGCGACAGAAGGGCTCACATCCCTTGGCGGAGTAGCGTATTTTTAGCGGCCAGCATGGGCACCACGAGTACGGTCCCTCGCGGCTGGCCCGCGGTTGTCCTCGTCCTCTGTACCCTGGCTCTCGGGCTCGCTTGCCCCGGGGCCGGGGCCCGGGCAGCGGGCTTACGGCGGCAGTTCGACATCCCGGCGCAGCCGCTCGGCGCAGCCCTGGACGAGTTCGCGCGCCAGGCGGACGTGACGCTGCTGTTCTCCTCGAGCCTGGTCAGCCACGGACGCACAGAGGGCGTGCATGGCGAGCTCGCGGTCACCACGGCGCTCGGTCAACTTCTCGGCGGCACCGGACTCGCCTTCCGCCTGGTGAGCCCTTCAGCCATCGCGATCATCGAGTCCCCGAGCCTCGCGACAGCGGCGGGGAATGAGGCCTCCGCGGCGCCAAGCGCCGCCGCCGGCCGCAACCCGGCCGCCGGCGCCAGCTCCGCGGCGCGTCTCTCGGGCGGCAACCCCAGCGTGCTGCACCGGCTTGCGGGGCTGCTCGGTCGGGCAGTGCGCGTATTCAGCGGCGGCAAGAGCCGGACGCGGACGGCTGCAGACCGGCACAGCGCCGTCGGTTACAACAGTCTGCAGGAAGTGGTGGTCACCGGCACTCCGGATGTGAGCGGTGTGAAGCTCCTCGATGCGAGCTTCCAGGTGAGCACGGCGAGCCTGCAGCAGATCCAGCTGGCGCAGCCCTCGAGCGCGGCGGATCTGCTCAAGATCGTGCCGGGACTGTGGGCGGAATCGAGCGGCGGCGAGACCGGGCCCAACATCGAGGTGGCCGGTTTCCCCGGGGGAGCGGATGCCCCGTATGTCACCTACCAGATCGAGGGCTCGCCGGTATACCCGACTCCCACGCTTTCCTTCATGGACAATTCCTCGCTCTTTCGACTCGACGACACCATCGAGCGGGCGGAGGTGGCGCAAGGCGGTCCGTCGGTGGTGTATTCCAACGGCCAGATCGGCGCCACCGCCAACTTCATCCTGCGCCACGGCACCACGACGCCCCACGGCGAGCTCGGCCTGACCGTCGGTGACGAGGGGCTGTACCGGCTGGACGGCTTCTACGGCGGGCCGCTCACGAGCGACTGGCTCGTGAGTATCGGCGGTTTCTATCGGGAGTCGGACGGCATTCGCAGCTCGCAGTTCCCGGCCGACGTGGGCGGACAGCTCACCGAGACGCTCTTCCACCCGATGGACCATGGCGATCTGCTCTTCTGGGCGCGCGAGCTGAACGACAAGAATCTCTTCGTCACGGATCTGCCGGTCGCCGTGAGCGCCGACGGCCGCAGCATCTCCGCTTTCCCGGGATTCAACCCGCTGACCGGCACCTTCGCCGGCGATGCGACCCGCTTCATCACCGTGGAGGAATTTCCCTGCTACACGCCCGGCTGCACGCCGGGCACGGTCACGGCGGATCTGGCGAACGGGCGCGGCTCCAGAATCCACATGTTCGGCAGCGACCTCGACCTGACCTTCGGACCCTGGACGCTGAGCAACAGGATGGGCTTCACGGGCGGCGACATGCCGACCAACGCGCTCTTCAACGGCCTCGCGCCGGAGACTCTGGGCACCTTCGTCGCGAGCCAGATCGCGGCCGCCAACACGGAGCCGCAGGTGATGGCGGCGACGGGCGGCGCGCCGTTCACCAGCGGAAGCGCCGGTTACGTCGGCACCGGGGCGCCCGCGGCCATGAGCACCTATGTTGCCTCGCTCGGTTTCTGGATCGTCGACCGCTCCATCCAGGCGCTCACGGACGATCTGCGCTTCAGCCGCACGCTCTTCGGCGGCAACAGCGCGACGGTCGGCGCCTACTTCGCCAGCTACTCCTCGGACGATACCTGGTACATCGGCAACGACGAGCTGATGACCGCCACCCCCAATGCGCAGCTCATCAACGTTGCGCTCTATACGGCCGCCGGCGCCGCGGGACCGGTGGGGCAGGTCACCCAGAACGGAATCCTGGACGGCGCCACCGACGCGCTGGTCGACCACTATCACGGCCGCAATGCGGCGGGCTTCGTCTCGGATCAGTGGCGCCTCGGGCCCTGGCTCCTCGACGCCGAGTCACGGCTCGAGAACGAGAACATCAACGGCGCGGTCGAAGGCCAGTCGGTCATGGACCTGGACGGCAATCCGCTCACTTTCTACAACGACGACACCAGCGTCGCCAACGGCGAGTGGTCACCCTCGACCTACGACCACACCTTCGGCTCCTGGAGCACGGGTGCCAACTACGAGATCAACCGGCGCATGAGCGTGTACGGCCGCGTCAACGAAGGCGTCCATTTCCCGAGCTTCGACGATGTGCTCGACGGCACCCCGGAGCGGCAACGGATCGAGAACTACCAGGTCGGCTACAAGGCGCAAGCGCACAGCATCTACGCCTCGATCGACCTGTTTCACCGGGTCTTCTCCGGCGTACCGTTCCAGGCGTTTCTCGCCAACGGGTCGCAGGTCACGGCGACTTACGGCTCAACCGCATGGGGGACAGACTTCCAGGCCGACTGGTCTCCGCTCGAGCGCCTGAGCCTCGGGCTCACCGGTGACTGGCAGCATTCCGTGTACACCCATTTCAGCTCGTTCGCGGGCGGCGGCGCGGTGGCGTACGACAATGACGGCAACATCCTGCAACGCCAACCCCGCCTGCAGGTGCGCTTCTCGCCGCAGTACGCGCTGCCGACCGCCTGGGGGAAACTGAAGGTGTTCGCGGCCGTGAGCTACATCGACCTGCGCTACTCGGACACCGAGAACACCCAGATCCTGCCGGCCTACACCACGCTCGATGCCGGCATCCTGGGCGACTTCGGCGACCACCTGGAGCTGCGGCTGCAGGGCACGAACCTCACCAACACGCTCGGCCTCACGGAAGGCAACTCGCGCAGCCTGACCGCCGGAATCTCCACCGGGTTCGAGATGGCGCGGCCGATCTTCGGCCGCGAAGTGCAGGGACAGGTGAAATACTATTTTTAGCGGCGGCCGCTCACAGGGCGTTGAAGATGCCGCTCACCAGGTCGCTCGCGAGGCCGAAGCCCGCGCCCATGCCGAGGCCCGACATGACGTTGCTCATGAATCCGCCGCCCGACCCCGCATAGGGCTGCGCAGCCCAGCCGCGGGTCTGGTAGACCGGATACGCCGACTGCTGCGGCAGGGAGTTCACGTGCGTCTCCAGCGAGTGGATGTACTCCGCCATTTGCTGGATGAGCGCGAGGGCCGACTGGTTCTGGCGCTGGATCCCGAGCGCCGTTTCCCGCAGATCGAGAATCAGCTCGCGCGCGAGGGTCTGGTCGGCGACCTGGGATTGCAGCTTCTCGGCGAGCGCCTTGACGCTCTGCCCGACCTGATCGGCCTGCTGCTGCAGCTGGATGGCCTGGTTCTCGGCGGTCTGGTAATCCACGATGAGTCCTCATTAAAGTGCCGGAGTGCGGCTCGATACCGGTTCGACCGTTCGATTGTAAGCCGGTTCCGCACCGGCGGGCGAATGCGCGCAAGGGCCGCCGTCCGCTGGCAGCCCCTGGCGAAAGAGCCCCGATGACGGATTGCCGCTCAGCTGATCGGCACGCTCAGCGTCGCGAAGTAGCTGCGCTCCGGAATCGTGAAGTACAGCGGTACGCCGCCCGGGTACTGCGCGGTGCCGCCGGCGGTGGTGCCCGAGTTCATATCGATGCTCGTGTTGTTCAGCAGGTTATTGAAAGTGAGCCGGATCGAGGCATCGTGGAGCCAGCCTTGCGCATTCACGAACTTGTAGCCGAGCGCGCCGTTCAGGATGGCGTATGAGCCGATCGGGAACGTCTGCCCGGAGCCGTCATAGGTCCTGCCGACCCACTTGTCGATCAGCGAAGCGTACCAGCCGTGCAGGTTGTAGATGGCGCCCGCAGCCGCCGTGAAATCGGGCGCGAACGGCACCCAGTCGCCCGTAGTCTTGTCCTTGGCGCTGTTCACGGAGCCGTTGGCGTAGAGGCTGAAGCCGTTGCCGAGGTAGTACGTGCCCTCGGCCTCGACACCCTTGTACGTCGTGCCTCCCAAATTGTAGAAGACCGTCTGGCCCGCGACCTTTTCCGCGCTGATCTCGTTGTTGAAGTCGATGTCGTATACGTCGGCCGAGAGCGACAGCCGGGTGGTCTGCCAGCTCGTCCCGGCCTGATAGTTCCAGGTCTGCTGCGGGGCGAGGTTGGTCGAGCCCGGTGCCGCATAGTTGAAGTAATTCTCGTTGGGCGCGAGGAATCCCTTGGCAACCTGCGCGTACGCCGACCAGTGACTCGTGATCATGTAGTGAGCCAGCACCGAGGGCAGGGCCGAGTCGAAGGTGTTGGCGTAATCCTGCGGATTGCCGGTCTTGACGTTGACGATGGCGTTCACGTCGCGCTCGAAGGAAACATAGCGCACCCCGGGTGACACGGTGAGCGCCGAGACCGGTATCCAATCGAATTGGACGTATCCCTGCAGGGTCGTGAGCTGCTGGTTCAGGAGCCGGCCGCCGTAGTACGCGGAGACGACCGACCCCGGCACGGACTCGACGAACGCGTCGTTCAGCGTCTCGTCGGTATTGGCGAGCCCCCTGACGTTGAACTGCCGGTCGACCCAGCCGCCGGTTTTCAGGTCGCCGAACGAGAAATTCTTCTGCAGGTTCAGCGTATCGCCCCAGGAGCGATAATCATTGGTCAGCAGCGTCCCGGGGACGTCATCCGCGCCGTAGGGCGTTCCGTTCGGCGTCGGCCCGTTCGGATCTTCTCCGGAGTGTCCCCTATGCCAGTAACCGTAGGTATAGACCTTGTTGTCGACGGTCCAGCCGTCCCCGAGCTTGCCGTCGAATCCGATGTACTCGAAGTCCGTGTGGATGCTGTCGAAGTTGTAGCCGTAATAGTCCTGGCTCGCGGGATCGGCGGACAGCATGTACGTCGGGCCGTACTCGGCGATCTGCGCGGCCGTGGCGCCGACCCCGACGTCCTGATGGAGCTGGTTGTACATTGCCACGAAAGTGAGCGTGCCGATGTCGTCGACCGGCACCTCGAACTTGGAAAAGACGTTCTTGCGGTCCAGCCCCGAGTTCGTGAGCTCGCCGTTGCTGGACACGCTTTCCGCATCGATGTACCCGGCGGCGCCGCCCCACTTGGAGACCGTGCCGGTATCGAACTCGGCGCCGACGACCGAAGTGCCGAAGCTGCCGTAGGTGATGCTCGGCGTCAGCGTCATGTCCGCGAGCGGCGCCTTGGAAACGTTCGAGACCGTGCCGCCGAAGGTCGCATCGCCGATCGTCGCGGCCGTGCCCGGTCCGCGGTCGACCGAGACGCCCGCGAGGTCGTTGTCCATGAAATACGACGTCGAGTGGTGCGTGAAATCGTTCGAATCGTTCCAGGGAATGCCGTCGAAGGTCACGTTGTAGAAGCCGTCCTGGAAGCCGCGAATGCTCAGCGACTGGTTCTCCATCAGTCCCGGGCCGTTCGGCTGGATCGACTGCACGCTCGGGGAGATCGCGATGATGTCCGAGTAGTTGCTGGTCGCCGGCATGTTGTTCTGGATGAAATACTGGCTGATCAGCGAGGTCGGCTGGCTCGCTTCGAGCGGGGCCAGGGTCGGCGCCTGGGTGGTCGCCGATTGCTCCTGAATCGCGGTTCCGGAAACGACCACGGTGGACAGCGAGTTCGGGCTCGAATCCGGGCCCGAATCCACCGGCGGATCGCCGGCCATGGCCGCGGAGGCGGCGAGCGCGAGGGAGGAGAGAACGGCCACGTCGATGGCGCGAAGGCGGCGGCGGTGCGCACCCCGAATGAGCATGAGGAACTCCAATCGTTGCTTTTGAGCCACATCGGGCGACGCGCCGCATGGGCGCATCAATGGGTGCGAGAAGCTACCCGGCGCGTGTTGCGGCTGGGTTGCGGTCCCGTTACGGCTCCGCTGCGGCTGCGGTCCGGCGCACGACCACGACGGGTCGGATTTCGACTCGGGCTGTTATTGTCTCGCGGCCGTAGCCGACGCCGGCGCGTCCGTGCTCGCTCCCAACTGCGCGCAGGCCTGCATCACGATGTTGGGTTCGTGCGGGAAGTGACGGCTCGCGGGCATTACCCGCGCTCTTGCGCGCGCGCCGCCCGCGCGCCTGCCGTCGATCATGAGCTGTCGTACGGCGCGCGGCGCGAACTCACACCATTCGATGCCGACGCCGCAGTCGGACTCGCGCACGACATAGGCTGGAAGTCGCACGCGACGCGCGTAGCCGGGGAACCACTCTTGGAAGATGACTTCCACCGGCCCGCGCTGCGGACCGCGGCCCTGTGTGCGCACCCAGGCGCCGCTCGAACTGACGTTCTCGATCGAGCCCGCGACAGCAGGCAGGGAGTCGCGGGCCAGTTGCACGGTCAGACGGATTGCGACGCGCTCGCCCCATCGATGCTCCATGACCGTCTCCCGCAGAGGATGGTGTGCTGCGCATTATGCGCTCATCGTTTCGCGAGGGAATAGGTTCTAACACGGATGCAGGCAATGCCAAAGCTCGCGCTGTGATCGCGAGTGTGGCCTAAGCCACGTGCTGCGCGTCGGCGGGCGAAGCGGGCGCGACGTCTTCGCCAGCCATGCCGTAGAGCTCTTCCAATCGCGCGACGCTGCGATCCCAAGTGAAGAGCTGCCGCACGCGCTTGCGCCCGGCGGCGCCCATCCGCTGGCGCAGATGCGGATCCGCGAGCAGCCGGGAGATGGCGCCCGCGCGACTGCGCTCATCGCCGCGAGGAGCGTGTGCACCCCTTTTCTCCGGGCAGAGCCGTCCGACGGAGCCGCTTGGCATCGAGAAATATCAGGCCGTTCAGCGCCTTGTCGAGGGTCTCCGGGATGCGCCGGTAGGTGACACCCTCGTGGCGTTACGAATTGTCGCACCGCCGAGCTCAAAAACCCTGCTCCGCCCGATAGGCGCGCAGCCGCGGCAGAAAGAGCTCGCGGCGTGCCAGGCTCTCCGGCGACCAGCAGCGCTCGATCTCGTAGTACTCGGAGACCGCGGGCGCGTCCGGCGGCAACACCACCCAGGGCTGTTTGGAGGCGGTGAAGATGTGAATGTCCGGCCGCAGGACCTCCGGCGTATCGAGCGTGCCGACGCGGATGAAGCGGATCACGGGACCGGCGCCGGCGTAGTGGCTCCAGAGCGCGAGGCGACAGGTGGGGCAGCGCGCGATCTTCTGTCCTCTGCCGCTCAGGGACGGCGTATCGATGATCTGCGGCTCCGCCTGCAGATGGACGACCCGCTCGGTCTCGATCAGCGCATTGAGCGCGAACGCCGCGCCGGATTCGCGCTGGCACCAGCGGCAATGGCAGCAATGCACGATGAGCGGCGCGGTCTCCATGCGATAGCGGATCTGGCCGCAGTCGCAGCCGCCCTCCAGCGGAAATGCAGTGCTCGATGTCACGTCTACAACCTCGTTGCGCAGCGGCCGCCTGGCGGACCCGATGCGGGAGGATAGCCCTGAGGCCGGGGAGGCGGCTTGGGAAAAATTGCGGTTTATGATGGCCCGGTCCGTGCCGACCGCGATGGCGAGCGTCGCCGCGCCGAGAATCAGGCCGACGGCCGAACGCCATTTCACCGCGTCAGTTCCGTGCGGTCCACGCCGCGCGCGTGTTGGCGGGCCACTCCAGCTCGATGCCGAACGTATCCGTGTAGGGTTTGAATTGCGCGCGCAGCGACTCAGGGTCGAGCCCGAAGTGGGTCAGGCTGTAACGACGCGGACGGTGCCGGCGATTCGAGCGGTTGCCGAGCCACTTGCGCATGCGTTGCGCGGCATCGCCGCTCGCGGCGTGACCGGCGTGTCGGAAGAGCCGGTCCACCGCCCCTTGCGGATCGCAGATCACTTCGCGGTAATGCAGGTGGAGGATGGAGCTGGAGGCCGCCGCCGCCCTCATCATGCGCTGCGCGCCATCCAACCAGGACGCGCAGACCTGCTGCCCGATCTCGGCGAGGTCGACGTGATACGCGAACGGGCGGCGCAGCACCTCCGTCAGCCGCGCGACCGAGGCGAGCACGGCCACTGGATCGCGATGGATGAACACCCAGTGCGCATCCGGATAGACGGCCCGGATGTCATCCAGCGCAAAGACGTGATCCGGGGACTTGAGGATCCACCGCCGCCCGGGCGTCTGGGCATCCAAATGCTGCAGGAAGCGCTTGTGGAACCGATACGCCTCCACGTGGCCATGCCGCTGCAGCCACTTCTGA
>JASHVV010000352.1 GCA_030044385.1 Gammaproteobacteria bacterium | reverse complement strand
GCCGCGCAGCGCGAGCGGGAGCTCGCGGCACGCCGTGCGTTGCGTCGGGCGCGGGCCGTGGCGGGGGGCTGCGCGCTGCTTGCGCTGGTGGCGATCGCGGCCACCGTGGCGGCTTACTTCAGCCTGCAGCGGGCCCGCCAGGCAGAGCTCACCGCACGCCAGACCCGCGCGATCTCCGAGCAGGCGCGCCAGGAGGCCGAGGGACTGTTGGGCTATCTGACCGATGACTTCACCCAGGAGCTCGAGACCTTCGGCCGCTACCAGCCGATCGCCGAGCTCTCGCAGCGGGAGATCGATTACTTCCAGCATCTGCCGCCACAGCTTCAGGATCCCGCGACCGTGCGCAGCGGTGCTCTGGCGCTCATCAATCATGCGCGGGCCGCCGGTCTGCTAGAGAATACAACCATCGCCCTCGACAATGCGAACGCCGCCATCGCACTGCTGCAACGCGGCAGCGACCGATCCGATACCACCCTCGTCACATTGGGCCAGGCCTACATGCAGCTCGGCGTGGTCCTCGCAACACGGAATCCCTTTGGCCCGGAGGGCCATGCCATGCTCGCGCGGGCGGCGGCTCTGCTGCGGCCGATCGCCGAGCAGCCGGGAGCCTCGGTGAACGCCCGCCACGCGTATGTCGAGGCTCTGGCCTCGCTCGGATGGCAGGACTGGGCAGGTCGATACGAAGACGCAGTCAGAGTCGAGCGTGAAGCGATGCGGATGGCGGCGCAGCTGCGCGCCGAGCGGCCGGCCGACCCGACCGTGGAGTTCGATTATGCTGATGCGGGAGGGTTCCTCACGGTGACCCTCGGTGCCCTCGGTCACTTCGAAGAGGCGCGTCGCACGGGCGAAGACGCCCTCGCCGTGGTCGACCAACTCCTGGCACAGCGGCCGCAGGATAGGCTGGCTCTGGTCGATAAGGAGAGCCTCGAGGTTGCACTTGCAGCCGCGGCCCTAGGCGAGGCGGCCGTGGGGGACGCCCGCCGCTTCGCATCGCAAGATGTTCAAATCGGGCTCGCGCTGGTGCGTCTCGAACCCAAGAACGTCCTATACGTCGCCGATCTCGGCGTGGCGTACTACTGGCTCTCCCGTGCATCGTGGCAGGCGGGCCGGCTGCGAGAGGCCATCGCCGACGGGCTCCAGGCGGCAGAGACCTTCAGACACGCCGGTACGAGCGCGTTCGTGCGCCGGAACGCGAGTTTTGGAACCGCTCATGCAGCCTACATGCAGGCGCTGCTCGGAGATCCCGCTGGCGCCACCGCGACACTGGCTGCGGACAATGCCTTCCTGAGCCCGCGCGGGGAGTCTGCGATCGGACTCGCGGACCCCTTCGCGAGGGCTTCCATCCACGCTACCCAGGCTTATCCGGCTGCGGGCCTGGCTTACGAGCACGGCGACTCAGCCGCGGCGCGCCGCACTGCCCGAGCAGCTATCATGTCGCTGCGAGCGAATCCGCCACACGTGCCGGAGCAGACGTGGGAGTTGAACCAAGTGCTGTGCCCGCTAGCCGATCTCGAGGGGCGCGCGGAGTCTCGCCTCGAAGAATTCGCCGCTGCCGCGCAAAGCGAGCGGACGGCGCTACAGACGTGCGAGGCCATTGGAGAATACGACTACATCGGCTTTCCGCGCGCCGCCGCCCAGGCCGCCACCTGGCTCTCGATCGCGCTCGCGCGCGAGGGCAAACGGAAGCAGGCGGCCCAGACCATCGGCCCGGTCGTCACGATGTATCGCGGGCTCGAGAAGAGGAATCACGGCGATCAGTGGCTGCCGCTCGAGTTCGCGCAAGCGCTGTACGCGCAGTCTCTCACCGACCCGCCACACCGCGCGGCCCTCCTCCGCGAAGCCGGGCGGCTCGCCGATCATCTGACTCCCACGATCGCGAGGCTGCACGACACCCGCGCGTGGCGCGCGCGCATTGCGGCAACGCAACGGGTGGCTGGTTCTCAGCGCACCGCAGTCGCGACATCCGCGAGCCGTTCCACCCGATAGAGCGGCGCTCGGGCGGTCATCTCGCGCCGACCAGCTCCCCCGTCGCCAGCCAGTGCGCGCACTCCGGCGTCAGATTCTGCGCCGCGACCGTCTCGCAGCGGGCGATCTCCTGCGCCGACAAGACCTCTCTCCAGCGCCCGTTGGTGCCCTTGTGAAAGAAGGTGGAGCCGCCCTCCTTGAAGGCACCCTTCAGAGGCTCGCTGTTGCCTGAGAGCCTGCGCATGTAGTCGAAGCCACAGTGCTCGAGAATCGCCGGCCACCCGGACTCCTCGATCTCGACCCCGAGAAACCGCGCGATCCGCCGGATCTCGCCGCCCATACCGGCCTTGAGGCTGTTGAAATGCACGAGGAGCACGTTCGGCAGGCCGCGGACGTCCCACCAGCCCTGCACGTGGCGCCAGTAGTGGGCCAGCGCAAATCCCGGCATCATCCCCTGCTCGAGAAAATAGAGGTACGAGTCGCGCACGTCGCCCGGCGGATACGTGACGGGCGGTCCCAACCGGCCCGGCAGCTCATTGAAGGCCTCGATCACCGACGGCGTGAAGCCGGCCTGATGGTTGTAGGCGCTCCAGACCACATCGCGCGCATCGCGTCCGACATGGATGTATTTGACCCCGGGCTCGATGCCCAGCGCCTCGACGGGCAGATGGGTCTTGAAGATCCGACGACCGCGCTGCGCCTCGGTCTCGCCCATCATCTCCTCATAGGGACGGATCCTGAATTCGGGCCAGACCGCCGCTCTCATGTCGAAGCCATCGGGCGCGCCGCGAAGGAGCTGGACGACGATCTGCAGGACCCAGGTCGTGCCGGATTTCCCCCAGGTGGCGACGACTACGTCGCCCTCGCGCAGCCTGATGGCGCTCCAGCGCGTCGAATCGAGGACGGCCGTC
>JASHVV010000351.1 GCA_030044385.1 Gammaproteobacteria bacterium | reverse complement strand
CCTGGACCACCACCTCGTTCCAGAAGAGCCCGCCGTCGGCGCGGTAGTTGCGCATCAGCACGCGCGCGCTCTCGCCCCGCTCCAACGCCTCGCGCATGCGATGGCGGCCCTCCTGCTCGCGGTCGCAGCCCTGGAGCAGGCGCAGGTTCTTGCCCAACAGGGCATCGACGGCATAGCCGCTCATGGCGGCAAACGCGGTGTTGGCGTAGATGACCGGATGGTCGGAGGACGTGGCGTCGCAGACCACGACGCCCTCGGGCGCGCTGTCGAAGACTCTGCGCCAGGCTTCTGCCGACCAGTTGTTCATTCTTCGCCGCTCATCAACATCCGGAATCCAGTTTCAACGCCGGTGCCGCGGCGCATCGCTGGAGCCACTCCTGCGCCCGCTGCCACTCAGGCCGACTCGCCAGATCCTCGGGACTCGGTCGGCCGCGCCCGTGGAGTCTCACCAGGCGCAGGCCCGAAGCCGGCTCGGGCTCCACCCGCAGCCGATCCAGCAGCTCCACCACCGCAGGTCGTTGGTTGCACACCGGCAACATGTCGCAACCCGCCGACAGCGCCCGCGTAGCCCGGGTCACAACGTCCCCGAATGCCGCCGCGGCCCCTCCCATCGACAGGTCGTCGGTGAACACTACCCCCTGGAAACGCATCTCTCCGCGTAATACGTCGCGAATCCAGCGCGCAGACAGGCTGGAGGGGGCCTCCTCCACGGCGGGAAAGAGGATATGCGCCACCATGACCGCCGGCAGGCCGTTGGCAATCAGCCGCCGATAGGGGAAAAGGTCGCCCGTCAGGTCCGCCAGCTCCCGCCGGTCCACCGGCAGCGTCAGGTGGGAGTCGGCCACGACCGCGCCGTGGCCCGGGAAGTGCTTGGCCGTGGCGGCCATCCCGGCGTCCCGCATACCGTGCGCATAGGCCGTCGCCAGCTTGCCCACGACCTCGGGAGAGCTGTGGAACGCGCGATCGGTGATGAAACTCACCCCGTAATCGATGTCGACACAGGGCGCGAACGACAGGTCGACTCCGTGGGCGCGCAGCTCCGCGGCCATGAGCCAACCCATGCTGCGGGCCAACTCGAGCCCCGCCCGGGCATCGGCGTCGTACTCATGACCGATCCGGCGCGGCGCCGGCAGCGCCGAGAACCCCGTCCGGAAGCGCTGCACGCGCCCACCCTCGTGATCGACCGCGACGATGAGCGGCGGGCTACGCGCCGCATGGATCTCCGCCACCAGGGCCGTCAGTTGCGCCGGATCGGTGTAGTTGCGTGTGAACAGGATCACACCGCCGACCAGCGGATGACGGAGCATCTCCCGCTCCTCCGCCGTCACGGCGGTCCCTTCCAGATCGATCATGAGGGGCCCGAGAGTCATGGCCGCCTCAGCAGCGCCATCGACTCGACGTGCGCGGTATGGGGAAACATGTCGACGACTCCGGCTGATTCGAGGGTGTAGCCGTGCTCGTGCACCAGGAGCCCCAGGTCCCTCGC
Source organism: Gammaproteobacteria bacterium (assembly GCA_030044385.1). Lineage (GTDB taxonomy): Bacteria > Pseudomonadota > Gammaproteobacteria > Steroidobacterales > Steroidobacteraceae > 13-2-20CM-66-19. Next base: position 3,601 of record JASHVV010000351.1, on the reverse strand, counting down.
GAGGCTGCCTGGATGGCAGGAGACGTACAGCACGAGCTCGGGAGCGAGTCGTGCGATGGCCGCGAGCATCCCGGGCGCGGCGCCGACCCGCGGCGGGTCCAGGAGAACATGGGTATACGGCCCGCGCAGCCATGCCGCCGGAGAATCCGCCGCCGCGGATAGATCGCCGACGTGAAACTCGACGTTGGTGAGTCCGTTGCGTCGCGCGTTATGACGGGCTCGCTCGACCAGACCCGCCTCGCCTTCAACGCCGACCACGCTGCCCGCGGACCTGGCGAGCGCAAGCGTGAAGTTGCCGAGCCCGCAGTAGAGGTCGAGTACCCTCGATTCCGGAGCGGGATGCAGGAGCTCCAGCGCGCGCGCGACCAGCGCCCGATTCACCGCGCCGTTCACCTGAACGAAATCCGTCGGCGTGAACTCGAGCTCGAGGCCAAAGTCCGTGAGCGTGTAGGCAAGAGAAAGCCCGGCCGATTCATCGCGTGTCAGCTCCGCCACGGAATCCAGCCCTCCGCTTTGCAGGTAGAGCCGTACCGCATGGCGCGCGGCAAACTCGCGCAACCTGGCGAGGTCCTGCTCGCCCGGAGCTCGCAGCACCCGCAGCACCAGCGCCGTGGCGTTGTCCGCCACCGCCACCTCGATCTGCGGTACGTGCTGGCGGATGTCGAGCGATCCCAACAGCTCGCCCAGCGGCTGGACGAGTGCCCCCACCGGCTCCGCGAGGACATCACAGTGCGTGACGTCGGCAACGTAAGGCGCGAGACGCTCGCGAAATCCGACGACCACCTTGCCTTTCTTCGGCACGTACTTCGCGCCGAGCCGCGCCCGCCTGCGATAACCCCAAACAGGTCCGCGCAGCGGCGGCAGCCACGTCCGGCTCTCCACGTGCGCGACACGCTCCAGGTTGTCGCGCAGCTCCTGCTCCTTGAGGGCGAGCTGCGCGTCCGGCGCCAGATGCTGCAAGGCACAGCCGCCGCAGACTCCGAAGTGCGCGCAGCGCGGCGCCACCCGTTCCGGCGCGGGCCGCAGCACTTCCAACAGCTTGCCCTCGTCGTGCTGCCGGTGTCTGCGAGTCCGCTCGAAGCTCACCGTCTCCCCGGGAAGCGCGCCGGGCACGAACACGGTCTTGCCCCCGCGTACGATCCCCTCCCCGTCGTGCGTGAGGCCGACGACCTCGGCCGTCTCCCGCTCGCCGCGCGCAGGCTGCGACGCGGCCCCCGACTGCACCCCTCCGTCCCGCACGACCGCCGATCGCCGTCCGCTCACCGCTCCCCCGCCGCCGCGTCGCCTTCCCAGACGCGCAGGAATTCCGCGAAATGCGGCTCCTTCCCCGCGCCCGCGCGCAGCAGCGCCCTCACTCTCTCCACCTCCTCCGCATGGCGCTCGCGCGTCAGCCGCCCCCGCAGCAGCTCGAAGCGCAGATACACGAGATAGGTGTTGAGCACGTCCGTCTCGCAATAGCGCCGGATCCCGGGCAGGTTGCCCTCGAGATACGCATCCCACACCTGCGCCCCGGAGAATCCCAGCTTGCCCGGCAGCCCCAGCAGGCAGGCCACGTTCGAAAGGGACACCCTTCCGCGCGCCTGAAACCCCGACAGCACGTCCATGAGGTCGATGTGTCTCCAGTGGTAGCGGCTGAGGTAATTGTTGTAGCGGAACGACTGATCCTCGTCGCCCGTCTCCCAGTACCTCGGCGCCTGCACTCCCGCCCGCAACGCCCGATAGCTCAGCACCGGCAGATCGAACCCGCTCCCGTTCCACGACACGAGGATCGGCGAGAACCGATTGACCCCGTCGAAGAATCGCTCGATGAGCTCCCCCTCCGGCGACCCCACGTCCCCCAGGCTCCACACCTTGAGCCCCTCGCCGCTGCGCAACACGCAGGAGATCGCGACCACCCGGTGCTGCTCGAGCGGCAGGAACTCCCCGCCCGAGTCCTGGCGCCGCAACGCGAGCATCGCCTTGGCCACTTCCCCATCCGCCAACCCGTCCAGGCCATACAACCGCCTCCCGAGCTCGACGTCCGGCACCGTCTCGATATCAAACACCAGCGAGTTTGCGACGGTCACGTCTTCTCCGCCTTCATCAGCACAGCCACCGCCACCACCAGCCCCGCCTCATCCGTCAGAGTCACATGCCCCTCCCCCACCCCCAGCCCCCTCCTCACCCGCTCCCCCCTGTCCGAGAACACCACCTCCGGCTTCCCCCAGGCGTTCTGCACCACCCCCACATCCCTGATCCACACCCCATGCGAGAACCCCGTCCCCATCGCCTTGACGATCGCCTCCTTCGCCGCAAACCGCATGGCGATGAACCGCTCCCGCCGCCGCGTCCGCGCCAGCTGCTCCCGCTCCTGCGGCATCAACAGCCGCTCGATGAAGTGTGTCCCGAACCGCTCCAGCGTCTCCCCGATCCGCTTCACCTCGAGGACATCCACGCCGATCCCGTAGATCATGCCCGGGCCGCCGTCATCAGCGCCTTCATGTCCCGCACCGCCGCCGCCAGCCCGTCGAGCAGCGCCCGCGACACGATCGCATGCCCGATGTTGAGCTCCACGATGTCCGCGATCGCCGCCACCGGCTGCACGTTGTAGTAATTCAACCCGTGCCCCGCATGCACCTCGAGCCCGAGCCCCGCGCCCAGCCGCGCGCACTGCGCCAGCCGCTCCAGCTCCTGCGCCCGGGCCGCCCCCCTCGCCTCCGCATAGGCCCCCGTATGCAGCTCGATCGCCGGTGCCCCGATCCTCTCCGCCGCCTCCACCTGCCGCGGATCCGGATCGATGAAGAGTGCGACCCTGACGCCCGCCTCCCCGAGCCTCTCCGTCGCCTCCCGCATCCGAGCCTCCTGCCCCGCCACATCCAGCCCCCCCTCCGTCGTCACCTCCTGCCGCCGCTCCGGCACGAAGCAACAATCCTCCGGCCGCACTTCCGCCGCGATCCCCAACATCTCATCCGTCACCGCCATCTCGAGATTCATCCGCGTCTTCAGCAGCCCCCGCAGCGTCCTGACATCGAAGTCCTGAATGTGCCGCCGATCCTCCCTCAAGTGCAGCGTAATGCTGTCCGCCCCCGCCATCTCCGCCGCCAACGCAGCCTGCACCGGATCCGGATCCCTCCCCCGCCGCGCCTGCCGCAAGGTAGCCACATGGTCGATATTGACCCCGAGTGCAATGTGCGAATGAGCCAAGCCATCCTCTCCAGTGACACAGTGGCTCGCATTCTTGCGTACTGAAGCTAAGTACGCGACCCCCGGCGCGACGGCGAGCCGGGGCCTCTCGGTGAGGACACTTGACGTGTCCTCGCTCCGGCAAGCGCCCGAGCCACTCGTCGCGTCGCCAGCTCCTTGCCCTCGAGCCTCTCCGCCAAAGCCGCCTTGAGCACCCTGCGCGCGTCCTCGAGCTCCCGCCTCTGCCCCAGCTCCTCTCGAGCCAGGGCGAACATCGAGCTTCCCGCTACGGCATCCGCGTCCCCTTCCCTGGCCGGAATGAGCCCCTCCGAAGCCTGAAACCGGTAGAAACCCGCGGCCTCGATCGCCGTCCCCGTCCGCGCCTCCGAAGCGAGGTCCACCCCATACCCCACCGCCTCCAGCAGCCTCTTCTCGAACA
>JASHVV010000350.1 GCA_030044385.1 Gammaproteobacteria bacterium | reverse complement strand
CGCGCGAGGTCACTGCCGCGGGAGGCGGGGAGCCCTGCGCGTGCGCCGTGGCCGGCGCGGCGACGCCATAGAGCGCGGCCAGCGGCGCGGCGCCCAGCACGACGCCGAGCACGCCCGCGACCAATGGATTGCGAACTGCAGTCCTGACTGTCATCTTTCTCTCCACGAGCCGGTTCTGGATACGGCCCGCAGAATAGATGCCGGACACTTAAATGACGCTTAAGAGCGGGGCGGTCGACCTTGGCGGCGGTCCAGCCAGGCGATGAGCCCCTGGGTGTTGAGCTCCAGGTCCCCTTCCAGGACCGCCAGCACCCGCTCCGGCGGCAGCGGGCAGCCGTGCCGGGCGGCGAGCTCGCGCCACAGCCCGCTCATCCCGGCGCGGATCCGCGCCGCGCGGTCCGGCGCCGCGGCGCTCTGCTCGGCGATGCGGGCCAGCTCCCGGATCTGACCCTTCAGCGACTCGCCCAGCCGCGGCACGTCCGTCACGCGGCTGAAGTGCATGAGGTACAGGGCCGCGGGCGAGTACGAGAGCAGGCGGTCGACGGAGGCGAGCAGCTGCTCCGGGTCGAACTGCGTCGGCGTCGTCGTCGGGATGATGAAAGCGCCGCGCGGAGAGTCGAGCTCCCGATAGGAGATGCCGAAGGTGTCTCCCGTGAAGATGCAGGCGTGCTTGCGGTCGACGAAGGCCTGATGATGCAGCGCGTGCCCGGGCGTATGCAGGATCTCGAGCGCCCGGCCCGCCAGGCTCAACGTGTCGCCGTCCCGAGTCACCCGCACCCGCTCCGCCGCGATGGGCACGATATCGCCGTACAGGCGGCGGAAGCGCTCTTCGCCGTACACCGCGCGCGATCCGGCGATGAGCGTGGCCGGATCGATCATGTGCGGCGCGCCGCGGGGATGCAGCACCGCGGTGGCATTCGGCAGCTCCCGCATCAGCCGGCCCGCGCCGCCGGCGTGGTCCAGGTGGACGTGCGTCAGCAGGAGGTAGTCGACCGCATCGCGCGCGACTCCGAGTGCATCCAGTGCGGCGAGCAGATAAGGCACGGAGTCATTGGTGCCGACGTCCACGAAAGCCGCACGGCCGCCGTGTTGAACGATATGCGCCGCCGCATGTCCTGGATGAACGTACTCCGTATCGACGGCCGTGATGCCATCCGGGTGACGGAACAGTCGTGGAGTGGGCAGCGCGGTGGAGCTTTGGAGCATGCGGCATAGCGTAGCAAGGTGAGCGGTCCAGCACTCCTCCGCGTGGACGATTTCAGGCAAGCTTGCGCACCATGATCCATTCCCTGATCTTCCGCCGGGCGTCCCTCGTCCCGGCCGCTGCCGCATTTTGGCTCGTGCTCGGCTCCGCGGCTCAGGCGCAGCCCTTCACGGTCCCCAGCCACCGGATCGACGGCACGCTCGTCTATGACGGGATCCCGCCGGCCGATCCGACCCTCGCTTCACAGCTCAGTCGATACGAGCAGTGGCGGCAGGCCAGCTTCCTCGGCTGGCTGCCCGACGGCAACCTTCTCATCGCGACGCGCTTCGGGCGCTTCGAGCAGGTGCATCGCCTCGCCTCGCCGCTCGGAATGCGGGAGCAGCTCACGTTCGGTGTCGGACCCGTGATCGAGGCGACCGCGCCGCCGAGCGGCTCCGGATTCGTGTTCGTGCGGGAGGCCGACGGCTATCCGCAGCTCTACGACTACTCGGGTCCCGGCCCGGCCCGGCAGCTCACGCAGGGTCATTATCAGCACGGCAGTCCCGTATGGGCCCACGACGGCAAACAAGTGGCATTCTACGGGACCGATCGCACGGGCGTGAATGACGACATTTACATCGTCAACCTCTCCACGGGAGCGCAGCCCCGGCTGGCCATCGCCGGCTCGGCGGGCCAGTGGCGGCCGCTCGATTGGTCGCAGGACGACAGCAAGTTGCTTTTGCTGAACACGCTGTCGCCGCAGAAGAGCGCTCTCTACGTTGCCGACGTTTCGACGGGCGCTCTCACGCCCGTCGCGGTGCCTGAATCCCGCATCACGGCCGCGAGCTTCGCCCCCGACGGTGTCGGCTTCTACCTGATCTCCAACGCGCAGAGCGATTTCGAGCAGCTCCTCTATTACAACCCCATCACGCGTGCCACGCGCCGCGTTTCCGCGGATGTGCCCTGGGACGTGGAGGAGTTCGCGGTCGGCGCTGGCGGTCACTACGTCGCGTACGTGGTGAATGACGACGGCCAAAGCCGCCTGACCGTCCTCGATACTCTGCGCGATCTGGAATTCAAGCCGTCCGGCCTGCAGGACGGCCGCATCGAGAACGTTCGCTTCGACGCTACCGGCCAGAAGCTCGCGTTCTCCTACGAATCGTCCCAGTCGCCCCGCGACGTCTACGTCTACGATGTCGCCCAAGGCATCCTGCAGCGTTGGACGCACAGTGAGGTCGGGCCTGTCGATCCCGCCAGCCTCGCGGCGGCGCAGCTCATTCACTATCCCACATGGGACCGCGCCGGCCTCAGCCGGCGAAACCTCAGCGCCTATGTCTATCTGCCGCGCGGACCCGCCCCGTGTCCGGTCCTCATAGCGCTTCCCGGCGGACGGGAGTTGCATTCGCAGTCGCGTCCGGACTGGAAGCCCTTCATCCAGTTCGTCGTCAACGATCTCGGCTACGCCGTCATTGCTCCCAATGTCCGCGGCTCATCCGGCTATGGCACGGCATTCCGCGCGCTGGGTGGCGGCAGGCTGCGTGACGATGCCGTGCGCGATGTTGGCGCGCTGCTCGTCTGGATCCGCACGCAGCCGGGCCTCGATTCCGGCCGCGTGGCGGTCATGGGCCACGCCTACGGCGGCTTCCTCGCGCTGGCGTCCCTCGCGACCTACAGCGACCACCTGAGCGGCGCCATCGATGTCGCCGGGATCGCCAACCTGGTCGACTACGTCGGGCACTCGCCCGCCGCGGAGCGCGCTTTGCGCGTCGCCGAGTTCGGCGATGTCCAGGACACCGACATGCGCGCCTTCCTGGACCGCATCTCGCCGCTGGACAACGTGGCGCTCATCCACCGCCCGGTGCTCGTCGTCCAGGGACTCGATGCCCCCGGCTCGCGCGCCGCCGACTCGCAGCAGCTCGTCTGGCGGCTGCGCTCGGAGGGCAATCAGGCCTGGTATCTGAGCGCCACCGATGCCGGCAACGACTTCACGACTGCGGCGGATCGGCAGGCCTACCTCGAGACCACCGCCCAGTTCCTCGAAATGTTGGCGAAGTGAGCGCGTCGCTGGCTCCGAACGGAGGCACGTCGTAATATTCGGCCGTCGCCCAACTCTGAAGTCGACATGTCGCTATACCTGCCTATAGCATTCCTTTCACTCCAGATTATCGTTTTGCTCTGCTTCGGGCCGTCGGTGACCGGACCCGCGGCCTACATCCTGATGGTGCTCGCACCCCTGCTTGCCGCGGTGGCGGCATTCCGGCGCGGGCGCTCGCACGCCTCCTCCTACGTCCGTTCCAGTTGGTATGCCATTTCCTGGTCGCTGGCGATCTGGACGTTGGGGGCTTTCGCCAATCTGTGGCAGGCGATGATTCTGCGCAGCCCGGACGAGGTGCCCCGCTGGGCCATGCTGGCATTCAACCTGGCGGTGGTGCCGACCACTTTCATGCTGGCGAGCGACTGGCAATTGCGCGGGCGGCAGCTGTTGCGTGCAGTCGATGCGCTGGCGGCGCTCGCGCTGGGTTACGCATACTTCCTGTACACCTGGCACATGATGACCGACCATGCGGGATTGACGGACGCGGGCGTGATCGATGTTGCGTGGCTGCTGGATCTGCAGAACCTGTATCTTGCGGCCGCGGGCTGCGCCCGCTGGTACGCGGCGGAGGATCGCGACGAGCGCGACCTGTTCCGCACCTACGCGGTGTACAAGCTGCTCTACCTCGTCATTGTCCTCGTCAATGACCATGTCTTCGCGCCCAATCCAGCCTACGGCCCGGAATACGGCACGATCGTCACGCTGGCCTTTGCGGTGCTCGCCGGCTTCGCCTTGCGCGCCCCTTCGACGTCGCCGGTGCGTGCCGTCAGCGCTCTCGCGGTGAACGCGGTGCGCAGCGGCAGCCCGATCCTGCTGGCGCTGGCGTTGCTGGCGGCGTCATTGTTCCTGATTCGCGTGGATTTTGACTGGGGCTGCGCCGGCATCCTCGTTGCGGTGCTCGGACTGGGCGTAAGAACCACGCTGCTGCAGGTACTTCAAAGAGCGCGCGGCGAAGCCCTGCAACGGGAGACCTCGGCGCTCAAGACCATCGCCTGGACGGATGCGCTGACCGGCATCCCCAACCGGCTTTTCTTCACCGAGGCGCTGGCCCGGCTCTGGCGCGGCGAGCGCAGTCGCGAGCGGCCGGCGATCCTGATGATAGACATCGACCATTTCAAGCTG
>JASHVV010000349.1 GCA_030044385.1 Gammaproteobacteria bacterium | reverse complement strand
GGGGTAGGTCCCATTCCCGCCGATTGCGCTGATCATGTGGTCTCCTCGCGTGGGATTGCCGGCGGCGCGGCCGGATCCCGGCCGCATCTGCGCCACGCAGGAGTGTCCACGAGCCGCCATGGCCCTGACTGTGACCAGTTGTAAGGTCGTGATGGGCGGCCTTGCAGCGGCAAAAGCTTGCCGCCCGTTGCCGCGCCGGGCGGCTCAGCCTGGCCGCTCGCTGCGGCGGTGAAAGGCCTCCAGCGTGTTGTGCATCAGCATCGCCACCGTCATCGGCCCGACGCCGCCCGGCACTGGGGTGATCCAGCCGGCCCGCTCCCGCGCGGAATCGAACTGCACGTCGCCTACCAGGTGGCCGTTCTCGAGGCGGTTCATGCCGACGTCGATGACGATGGCGCCCGGCTTGATCCATTCGCCGGGCACGAGTCCCGGCTTGCCCGCCGCGACCACCAGAATGTCTGCCTGGCTGACGTAGGTCTCCAGGTCGACTGTGAAGCGGTGACAGACCGTCGTCGTGGCGCCCATGAGCAGCAGCTCGAGCGACATCGGCCGGCCGACGATGTTCGAGGCGCCGACGACGACGGCATGCTGTCCCTTGAATGGGGCGCCAATGTGCTCGAGCAGCTTGATGACACCGTAGGGCGTGCAGGGACGCATCACCGGGATGCGCTGCGCGAGCCGTCCCACGTTGTAGGGATGGAAGCCGTCGACATCCTTGACCGGATCGATCTCCTCGATGACGGCGGTCTGCTGTATTTGAGGCGGCAGCGGCAACTGCACCAGGATGCCGTCGATCTCCGCGTCGCGATTGAGCTCATCGACCAGCGAGAGCAGAGCGGTCTGCGGCGTCGAAGCGGCCAGGTCGTGCGCCACCGAGCGGATGCCGACTTCTTCGCAGGCCAGGCGCTTGTTGCGCACGTAGATCTCGGAGGCCGGATCCTGGCCCACCTTGACTACGGCGAGCGCGGGGCGCCGGCTGCCGCGCGCCAGCGCGGCGTCGATCTTGCCTCTGACCTGGGTTTTGACCTCCGCCGCCAGCCGGCGGCCGTCGATCAGTTGCGCCGTCATTCGTTCGGGAGTGCCGTTGCAGCCCTTTGAGGGGCGGGCATTCTCGCATATGATGCCTCCCGGCCGGGGCATGGCGCAGTCTGGTAGCGCATCTGCTTTGGGAGCAGAGGGTCGCCGGTTCGAGTCCGGCTGCCCCGACCATCTCAATCAAGGGGTTCGGAGCGATGATGCATCCTCTGCCTCTGCGCTTCCTTGCCACGGGCCTGATCGCCACGGCTGGCGCTGTCCTCCTGGGCTGCGCCTCCACCCCTGCCGCAAGCCCTGCTGCGAGCGGCGCTGCGATGGCCCGCACGATCGCCGCGCTGCCCGGCAAGCCGGGGTGCTTCTGGGTCACGGATTTCGACGGCTCGTGGACGGTGCTCAACAACAGCCAGTTGATCGTGCCCGATCCGGTGTTCTCCCGGTCGTATCTGCTGCAGCTCTTCACGCCGGTGCCCTACCTGAAGTTCCGCCACCGGCTGGGCTTCGAGGTCTCCGGTCCCGACAGGCGCCGGATCTGCACCCGCTCCCTGGACTACCTGCTGGTGCCGCACTGGGTCCACGACCCGATCGTGGCGGTGCGCGAGCTGACCGCGCCGCAAGAGCGGCGGCTGCTGTTGCAGAATCACGTCAAGGTGCCGCCGGGACTGTCCGCTACGGGGACCTGATCGCGGCGCGCCTGTAATTTGCGCAGGCAATAGAGGCCTTGACAAAGACAGCCTAGGCAACCATAATGCCGCCATCTCCCTTCAGGGGGATATTCACGGAGACCGGCATTGGTGAGCATCTACGACAGCGAGAACTACGAGCCCAGCAGGAGCGTGGCTCATCTGGTGGGCCAGGTGCGGGTGGAGCTGCTGGCCGCCCTGGACCGGGACCTGACGGCCGACAGGCACGTGGCCGATATCGGCGTGACGGCCGCGCAGTTCATCGTGATCGCGCGGCTCGCGGCGGCGGAGCGCAAGAAGTCCGCTTCCGATCTTTGCAAGGAGATGTCGTACGACGCCGGGGCCATGACCCGCATGATCGATCGTCTCGAGAGCAAGGGACTCATCCGCCGGGCGCGTTGCCCGCAGGACCGGCGCCTCGTGTACCTGGAGATGACCGAGCAGGGGCGGGCGGCCTATCCGCGGCTGCGCGAGATCTCGATGGCGATTCAGAACCGCTTCCTGCGCGGCTTCAGTCGCGCGGATGCGCGCCAGCTCGAGAGCCTGCTCGGGCGGATGCTGGAGAACGCGGCCTGATGACGGCAACCGATTTTTTCCTGCCTAAATCTGCCTAGGCATTTTTAGCCACGGCAATGAGAAGCCGGCTGGGAGACCTGAGACATGACGACTCGCAACGAAAGTGCAAAGCCTTCGCCCTGGAAGAGCCCCAGGGTGCGTTGGCTCACGCTGATTCTCGGGGGCTTCCTCATTCTGGGCGCCGCCTACGGCGTCTACTGGAATCGTGACCTGCGCTACACGGTCTACACGGACGATGCGTACGTCAGCGGCAACGTAGTGCAGATCACGCCGCGAATCTCAGGCACCGTGGTCGCCATCGGCGCCGACAACACGCAGTTCGTCAAAGCCGGCCAGACTCTGGTGCGCCTCGATCCCGAGGATGCCAAGGTCACCCTGCAGGAGGCCGAGGCTCAGCTCGCCCGGACGGTGCGGCAGGTGCGCAACCTCTTCGCGACCTCCTCGGAGCTGCAGGCGAACGTGCAGGTCCGCCGCACGGATCTGGCGAAGGCGCAGAGCGACTACGCCCGCCGGGCGCGTCTCGTGCGCAGCGGCGCAATCTCGCAGGAGGAGCTGCAGCACGCGGCCGATGCGGTGAGCGCGGCGCAGGCGGCGCTGCTGGCTGCCGGGCAACAGTTGGCCGCCAACCGGGCCTGGATCGACGGTACGACCATCGAGAGCAATCCCGCGGTGCAGGATGCCGCGGCGGCGGTGCACGCGGCGTATCTCGATTATGCACGCACGGTCCTGCCCGCCCCGGTGTCGGGCTTCGTCGCCAGGCGCGACGTGCAGCTCGGGGAGCGCGTCAGCACCGGCACGCCGCTCATGGCCGTGGTGCCGCTGAACGAGGTGTGGGTCGATGCCAACTTCAAGGAGTCGCAGCTCGACTCCATGCGGGTCGGGCAGGAGGTCACGCTGACCTCCGATCTCTACGGCAGCGATGTGGTGTTCCACGGCCGGGTCATCGGCTTCGGCGCCGGGACGGGCTCGGCCTTCTCGCTGCTGCCGGCGCAGAATGCGACCGGCAACTGGATCAAGATCGTGCAGCGGGTGCCGGTGCGCATTGCGCTCGATCCGCGGGAGCTCGCGCAGCATCCGTTGCAGATCGGCCTGTCGATGAAGGCCTACGTCGACGTGCGCGATGCCGGCGGCCAGCGGCTGCCGGA
>JASHVV010000043.1 GCA_030044385.1 Gammaproteobacteria bacterium | reverse complement strand
GCGTCGTGATCCGTCACCGTCGACATCGCATCGATGCTCAAGCGCTCGAGCGCGAGCACATCCGTCAGATCCCGCAGGAGTCCGCGCCTGTCATAGGCCGTGACGGCGATCTCCGCCGCCAGTCCCGCCGCGTCCGCGGAGCTCCACTCGACCTGCAGCACGCGCTCCGGCCTGACTTCGCGCATGCGGGCGAGGCTCGGGCAGTTGCTGCGGTGGATGGTCACTCCGCGTCCCACCGTCACGTACCCGGTGATCGGCTGCGGCGGTAGCGGCGCGCAACAGCGGGCGAGGGTGATGGGCAGGTTGCCGACGCCCTCCACCTCGACAGGGGACCCGCGGCCCGTTCTCGGCCGTGCGGAACGAGGTGGCGGCAACGCCGGCGGCGGTGCCGGCGCGACGCTGATCTCGCCATCACCCGCGATCTCCTCGTGACCGTCGGCGGTCGCGGCGTCGTGCCTGCGAAACCAGGCGCGCACCTTCGCCCGGTTGCGGGGCGAGGCCAGGAAGCCCTGCTCGGGCGCGAGCCAGTCGCGGCTCGGCGCGTCCTGCTTGCCCGTGATGATCTCGACGATCTCGCCGTTGGCGAGGGCATGAGTCAGCGGCACGATCCGCCCGTTGACCTTCGCGCCCCGGCAGCGATGGCCCAGCGAGGTATGGACGCTGTAGGCGAAGTCGAGCGGTGTCGCGCCCCGCGGAAGATCGACCACTTCGCCCTTCGGCGTCAGTGCGTAGACGCGATCCTCGAAGAGCTCCGAGCTGACCTGCTCGAGAAACTCCCGGTCCGCCTCGGGGCCGCCCGTTCCCTCGCCGACTCCCTGAGGCTCGAGGAGCCGCCGCACCCATTCGATCTTGCGCTGGTACTGCGCATCGGGCGCGCCGCCTTCCTTGTACGTCCAGTGCGCCGCGACGCCGAGCTCCGCGTGCTCGTGCATCTCGCGGGTGCGGATCTGCACCTCGACGCTCCTGCCCTGCGGGCCGATGACCGCGGTGTGGATGGAGCGGTAGAAGTTGCCCTTGGGCGTCGCGATGTAGTCGTCGAACTCGCCCGGGATGTAGGTCCAGAGGCCGTGGACGACGCCGAGGGCCGCATAACAGTCGCGAATCGTCGCCACGATGACGCGCACGGCGCGCACGTCGAAGAGCTGCTCGAAGGCGAGCTGCTTGCGCTGCATCTTGCGATGGATGCTGTACATGTGCTTCGGCCGGCCGTAGACCTCCGCCTGGACGCCGGCGCTCCGGAGCTCGGCGCTCAGCCGCGCGCAGAACTCCTCGATGTAACGCTCGCGGTCGGCCCGCCGCTCGTTCAGGGCGGCGGCGATCCGCCGGTACTCCTCCGGCTCGAGAGTCCGGAACGCCAGATCCTCGAGCTCCCATTTGAGCTGCCAGACCCCGAGCCGGCTCGCGAGCGGCGCGAACACCGCGCGCGCCTCGATCGCCAGACGCTCGCGCTCCGCGCGGCCGGCCGAATCGCCCGGCAGATCGCGCGCATGCCGCAGGGCGACGAGTTGCTCGGCGAGGCGCGCCAGCATCAGCCGCGGATCGCTGACGACCGCAAGGAGCATCTTGCGCAGAGTCTCCGCCTGCCGTGTATCGAGACCTTGGGCGGGAGACCAGTGGCGCGGCAGTCCGAGGTCACCGAGCTTGAGGAGTGCGATCGCAGTGTCGGCCGCGGATCGACCCGCGGCGGCGACCAGGCGGTCGGCGGCACGGCGGGGGTCGGGTTCGGGGGTGATGGCGGCCCTTACCAGCACCGCATTCGCGAGGTCCGCATCGGACGTCAGGGCGCCAAGGAGCTCCGCCACCTCGGCGGCCGTGGCCAGCGTCCCAGGCGCGAGCGCGCCCAGCTCCTCGATCCCGCGCCGGGTGGCGGCGATCGCTGCGATCAGCTCGGGCGGGCAGAGTTGCCGGGTTTCCATTGGTGCCTGAAGACGGCTTTTGCGACTATTATCGGCTCTCCGCGCGAGAAACTCCGCGATTTAGGACGGGGAAGAGTCTTGCCTCCGCGGGTGATTTATACGACCGGGATCATCTGGTATTATATACAGTGTGACGTTAGTGTACCGCTATCGCGTGAAGTCTCTGACCGGTCTGTTGACTCGCAGGACTTGCCAGGACCAGCATGGCGAAGTCCGTCCTCGATGCTAGCTGGTCGGGTTTCCGTCAGATGCTCGCGTACAAGGCCGTTAAGCATGGCGCGCGGTATACGGAAGTCGAGGAACGATTCTCCACCCAGGTCTGCTCGGCGTGCGGCGCGATGCCGTCGTCGCGGCCGAAAGGTATCGCGGACCTTGGAATAAGAAGCTGGACGTGCAGTGAGTGCCAAGTGACGCATGATCGTGATGTGAATGCTGCGCTGAATCTTCTCGCTCGCTCCGGTTTCGGTTCGGGACATCGAACCCCTGCTGAGGGAATTTCCGCCCCTTAGGGTGGAGAGAATGTCAAACCAAGTGGGCTAATCTATGAAGTGGGCTAATATCCAGCATGTGACCGGGCGAGCCGTGACCGCGGCGACACCGTCCGAGCCGGTCCGCTACGAGGGCTACGGCCCCGGTGGCGCCGCCGTGCTGATCGAGTGCGTCACCGATGACTGCAGCCGCACCCGCGCGGATCTGCGCCGGGCATTCAACGAGCACGGCGGCCACCTGGGCGCCGACGGGTCGGTGAGCTATCTCTTCAACCACGTGGGTCTCATGACCTACCTGCCGGGGACCGACGAGGACCGGCTGATGCACGCGGCCCTCGAGGCCGGCGCCGAGGACGTCGTTCCCAACTCAGACCATTCGATCGAGGTGCTGGCCGATCCGATGGAGTTCGAGACGGTGCGCGCGATCCTGACCCATCGTGGCTTCGCTCCGGCCGCCGCCGAGGTGACCGAGCGCGCTTCCCTGACGACGCCGCTTTCCGGAGAGCCGGCGGAGCGGATGGTGCGCCTGCTCGAGGCGTTGGAAGAGCTGGATGATGTGAGGAACGTGTACTCGAATGTCGAGATATCGGACGAGGTCCTGGCGCGCCTTTGACCCGGGCGCCGCGCATCCGCCGCCCGCGCCGCTCGCGCCGGCAGCGAGCCTGCGGATCCTCGGCCTCGATCCGGGGTCGCGGCGGACAGGCTACGGCGTCATCGAGCGCCGCGGCGCCGACTGGATTCACGTGGCGCATGGCTGTGTGACGGTGACCGGGGCGGCCACGTCTCTTCCGGAGCGCCTGCGAGTCATTTTCGAGAGCCTGCGCGAGCTCATCGCCGCGCACGCGCCTGGGGAGGTCGCCGTCGAGCGGGTATTCGTCAACAGGAACGTCGACAGCGCGCTGAAGCTCGGTCAGGCGCGCGGCGCCGCGCTGTGCGCCGTGCCGAAAGGGCTGCCGGTGTTCGAGTATGCGCCGCGCGCGATCAAGCTCGCCGTGGTGGGCTCGGGCGCGGCGGAGAAAGTCCAGGTGGCGCACATGATCCGCACGCTGCTCGGGCTCCAGGGGCGGATTGCCCCCGATGCCTCCGACGCGCTGGCCGTGGCTGTCTGTCATGCGCACTCGCGGCGTCTCGAGGAGCTCGTGCGGCGCGCAGCGGTGCCGGCTCGGGCGGCGGAAGCCGCTACGCGATGATCGGATCGGTACGGGGGCGCATCCTCTCGAAGGCTCCGCCGCAGTTGCTGGTGGAGGCAGGCGGCCTCGGCTATGAGCTCGAGGCGCCGATGTCGACCTTCTTCCATCTGCCGGCCGTCGGCGAAGAGGTGCGGCTGCTCACGCATCTGGTCGTGCGTGAGGATGCGCATGTGCTCTATGCGTTCGGCACCGAGGACGAGCGGCGTCTCTTTCGCAGCCTGATCAAGGTGTCGGGCGTCGGCCCCAAGATCGCCCTGGCGCTGCTCTCGGGGATCAGCGTCGAGGCGTTCGCGCTCTGCGTGCAGAGCCAGGACGTGGCAGCGCTCATCAAGGTGCCCGGGATCGGGCGTAAGACCGCCGAGCGCCTGGTCGTCGAGATGCGCGACCGCCTCGAGGCGGCGGGCCCCGTCGCGGCGGGCGCCGTGCCTGCGGGCGCGAGCCCCGAGGCCGAGGCCTTCGGCGCACTGGTCGCCCTCGGCTACAGGCCGGCGGAGGCCACGCGCTTGCTCAAGGCGGCGGGTCCGGGTACACATTCCACCGAAGAGCTGATCCGACGCGCCCTGAAGGGCGCGGCGCCGGAGTAGACCCAAGTTGCAGACTGAAAGAACGATCGGCGCCGAGGCCACCCGCGAGGACGAGGCGGTCGAGAAGGCCATCCGGCCGCGGCGGCTCGCGGAGTACGTCGGGCAGCCGCAGGTGAAGGCGCAGCTCGATATCTTCATCAGCGCCGCGCGCCAGCGAGCCGAGGCGCTCGATCACGTGCTCATTTTCGGGCCGCCGGGCCTGGGCAAGACGACGCTCGCCAACATCATCGCCGCGGAGCTCGGCGTCAGCCTGCGCCAGACTTCCGGCCCGGTGCTCGAGCGCCCCGGGGACCTCGCGGCCATCCTGACCAACCTGCAGCCGCGCGACGTGCTCTTCGTCGATGAGATCCATCGCCTCTCGCCGGTCGTCGAGGAGGTGCTCTATCCGGCGATGGAGGACTATCAGCTCGACATCATGATCGGCGAGGGTCCGGCGGCGCGCTCGATCAAGCTCAACCTGCCGCCCTTCACCCTGGTCGGCGCCACGACCCGCGCGGGACTCCTGACCTCGCCGCTGCGCGACCGCTTCGGCATCGTGCAGCGCCTGGAGTTCTACGGCGTGGAGGATCTCGAGCGCATCGTGGTGCGCTCCGCGGCCATCCTCGGCGTGCCCGTCGAGGGCGAGGGGGCGCGCCGCATCGCGCAACGCTCGCGCGGCACGCCCCGGATCGCCAACAGACTGTTGCGCCGGGTGCGCGATTACGCGCAGGTGCGGGCCGACGGGCGCATCGCGGAGGCGGTCGCGGAGGCGGCGCTCGATCTGCTCGAGGTCGACCCGCAGGGCTTCGATACCCTGGACCGCAAGCTCCTCACCACCATCATCGAGAAGTTCGACGGCGGGCCGGTGGGCATCGACAGCATCGCGGCGGCCATCGGCGAGGAGCGCGGCACGCTCGAGGACGTGATCGAGCCTTTCCTCATTCAACAGGGCTTTCTCGTGCGCACCGCCCGCGGGCGCATGGCGACCCGCGCCTCGTACCAGCATTTCGGCCTGAAGCCCCCGGAGCGCGCCGCGACTCCGCTGTCGCTTTTCGAGGACGGCCGGTGAGCGGCGGCAGCGGCACGGCGGCTTTCTCCTGGCCGGCCCGTGTATACTGGGAGGATACCGATGGGGGTGGGATAGTCTATTATGCGAACTATCTGCGCTTCCTGGAGCGGGCGCGCACGGAATGGCTGAGGTCGCTCGGCTATTCGCAGCAGGCGCTCGCCCGGGAGCCCGGCATTGTGTTCGCGGTGTCCAGCCTCACCGTGGGCTACCGCCGTCCGGCGCGGCTCGATGACGAGCTCACCATCACCTGCGAGCCGCACGCCGATCGGGCGGCCGCGATCCGGTTCGAGCAGGCGATCTTCCGCGGCCGAGGTCCCGGCGAGGAGTCGCCGATCCTCACCGCGGAGGTGCGTGTCGTCTGTGTCGATGCGCTCACGCTGAAGCCGAGAAGGCTGCCCGAGTCCCTGACGAACGTGTTGACCCGACCGTAGATATGAACGGACAACTCTCCATCATTCGCCTCGTGGTCCAGGCGAGCATCCCCGTGCAGATCGTGGTGGGGCTGCTGCTGCTCGCCTCGCTCACCTCCTGGGCCATCATCTTCAGGAAGCGCCTGATGCTGCGGCGCGCCATGCGCGAGGCGGACCAGTTCGAGAACAACTTCTGGTCGGGCGGCGACCTGGCGCAGCTCTATCGCGCCATCGAGTCGCACGGCGGCGCGACCGGCATGGCGAGCATCTTCGAGTTCGGCTTCCGCGAGTTCGCCCGTCAGCGCCAACAGGGCTCGATCGCCGCCGAGCAGGTTCTCGAGGGCGCCCGGCGCGCGATGCGCGTCGCGCAGCTCAAGGAGATCGACCGGCTGGAATACAGCCTGGCGACGCTCGCCACCGTGGGCTCGACCAGCCCCTACGTCGGCCTCTTCGGCACGGTGTGGGGAATCATGACGGCGTTCTCCTCGCTCGGCGACGTTCAACAGGCGACGCTCGCGTCCGTGGCGCCGGGCATCTCCGAGGCGCTGGTGACGACCGCGATCGGCCTCTTCGCGGCCATTCCGGCCGTGGTGGCCTACAACCGCTTCGCCGACCAGGTAGGCCGGCTGGAAGTGCGCTTCGACGCCTTCATGGAGGAGTTCTCCACCATCCTGCAACGGCATGCGACCCGCGGCACGCCCGCAACGCCGGCGGTCGGTGCGGCATCGGGCAGCCTCGGCGGGGCGCACGGGGCCGCGATGCCGGGCGCCGCCGGAGCCCGCTAGGAGGCCCGCATGGCACAAGTCTCGCGCGGCCGGCGGCTGATGGGCGAGATCAACGTCGTGCCCTACATCGACGTGATGCTCGTGCTGCTGATCATCTTCATGATCACGGCGCCGCTGCTCAACCAGGGGGTGAAGGTCAATCTGCCCAAGGCCCATGCGGAACCTCTGCCCACGAAAAGTGCCAAAGATCCGGTGGTGCTCACGGTCGATGGAGCAGGCCGGCTGTTTCTCAACATCGCCTCGGACCCGCGGGCGGCCCAGGATTCGGACACCATCGTGACGCAGGTGAGCGGGGCTCTGCAGAACGACCCGGAAAGGGCTGTGTTGGTCAAGGCGGATAAGTCAGTCCCTTACGGAGTCGTCATGCAGGCCATGGTGCTCCTGCAGCGTGCCGGTGCGAGCAAGGTCGGGATGGTTGCCGATCCGTTGCCGCCGCCGCGCCCGGGAAGCTGACCGCCCCCAAGCGATGACCGAGTCCGTACGCGACCGTTGGCTGTCGATTGGCATGTCCGTGCTGCTGCATGGCACGCTCATCGTGCTGCTGGCCATCGGCGTCTGGCATTTCCGGCATCCCGCGCCGGCGCCGACCCCGCCCATCGACGCGACGGTCGTCGATGCCCGCACCCTGAAGGGGATCGGGACCGCCTCGATCCAGGCGCCGAAACCCAAGGCGCCGCCCGTTCCCGTCCAGCCTTCCGAGGGCCCGCCGCTGCC
>JASHVV010000042.1 GCA_030044385.1 Gammaproteobacteria bacterium | reverse complement strand
AGATGGCGCGATCGAAGGCCTCGTTGAACTTGAAGACCCCGCGGTTCACCCGCTGCCAGGGATCGCGCGGGTTGCGCTCCGCCGGCGGCACGGTGGCGCAGCCGAGGAGGGTGAGGCCGAGCAGTGAGATGGCGGCAGTCCGGAAGGCCGCCGGGCGGGTTCCTGTCGGCATGGTTACTCAGCGCTCGTGCGCTGCTCACGCATCATCGCCAGGTAATCGTCGACTTCGCGCAGGCTGGCGCGGATCCGCGCGCGCTGCACGTGGGTCAGGTGCGGGGTGTTGAGCGCGAGCCGGTATTGCTCGGCGGCGAGCGGCAGATTGCCGGTCTCGGTCTGATAAACGCCCATGTAATAGTAGGCGTCGCCTCGGTCGCCCGCCGCGATCGCCGCGCGCGCGGTCAGCTGGATCTGGTCCGGTGTCGGGTCGACGTTGTTGAATAGATCGAGCAGTGTTTGGTGCGCCAGCGCGTTCTGGCCATCAGCCATCAGAGTCTGGGCGTAACGTATCGTGATCGGAACGTTGCGCGGGAACAGCTGCTCCGCCAGCCGGAACGTGGCGAGCCCCGCTTTCATATCGCCGGCCTGCGCCTGCGCCTGGCCGAGAGCGGAGTACAGCAGATGCAGATCGCCATGCTGCGCGATCAGCTTCTTGAGGATCGGCACCGCCTGGGCCGCCTTGTTGTCCTGCATCAACGCCAGTGCATCGCCATACATCGTGCCGATGCTGTGATCGCCCTGGGCGATCTGCTCCGCGTACTGCCGCTGCAGGTCCTCGTCGCCTGGGGCGGTGAGGACCCGCACCCGTTGCTTGATCATGTAAAAATCCGGCGAGCTCGTGTCGGGCGTGGGCGGGTACAGCGCGGCGCGCGCCCGCGCGGCGGCGATGCGCTCCTGGTCCACCGGGTGGTCCTGCAGCATCGCCGGCACCCACGCATCCTGCACGCCTTGCATCCGCATCATGTCGTCGAAGGTGTCCGCCATCGCCTCGGGATCGAAGCCCGCCGCCGCCAGGTACGTCATGCCGACGCGGTCGGCTTCCTCTTCCACGGTGCGGCTGAAGCCGATCTCCTGCTGCTCGGCGAGTCCCTGGGAGGCGACGATACCGCCCTCGATGGCATCGCCGCCGCCGCCGCTCAGCGCGCCGAGGAGGATCGCGCCGAGCATCGCCGCGAGCGAGGCGATCGTGGCCTGCTTCTGGTTCTCTATCTCGCGCGCGATGTGGTTCTGCGTGATGTGCGCGGTCTCGTGGGCCATCACTGCCGCGAGATCCGACTCCGTGCGCACAAAGGTGATCAGGCCGGTGAAGATGAAGACCCAACCGCCGGTGATGGCCTCGGCGTTGACCTGGTCGCTCTTCAGGACGATGTAATGAAAGTATCCGCCGCCGTCCGTGCTCTGAGAGGCCAGGCGCTGGCCGATCTGCTGGATGTACTCGCTGGTCTCCGGGTCGTCGAGCAGTGCGTGCGCCTGGCGCGCCTGCAGCATCATGGAGTAGCCGATCTCGGCTTGCTCCTGCTTGGAGAGCATGAGATTCGCCGAGCTGCTGAGGTCCGGCAGGTCCGAAACGATGGCCGACGGCAGGTCCGAGGTCAGCGGATTGGTGTAAGACTGGGTGGCCGGCTGGGCCGCAGCCTGGGCCGCCGCCACCGACAGGGTGGTGGCGTTGAGGAACAGGGCGAGAAGGATCAGGACGAACGCGCGCATCTAGAGTTCGACCGTAGCCGCAGGGGCCAGTTTCCTTGCATTAACAGAAGCTTACAAGTCCGGCAGGGTCCCCAGCCGGGACGGCGCCCGCCGGTGGAGAGCAGCTTACAGGATATCGGAAGCGAAGTCCGCCAGTCGCGAGCGCTCCCCCCGGACCAGGGTAATGTGCCCCGAATGGGGCCACCCGCGGAACCGGTTCACGGCATAGGTGAGGCCGGAAGTCGTCTCCGTGAGGTACGGGGTATCGATCTGGGCCACGTTGCCCAGGCAGGCGAGCTTGGTCCCCGGCCCGGCCCGGGTAATGAGAGCCTTCATCTGCTTCGGCGTCAGGTTCTGCGCCTCGTCGAGGATGAGGAAGCGGTTGAGGAACGTGCGCCCGCGCATGAAGTTGAGCGAGCGGATCTTGATGCGGTTGCGCAGCAGGTCGTTGGTGGCCGCGCGGCCCCAGTTGCCGCCCTCCTGGCCGCCGGTCAGCACCTCGAGGTTGTCCATGAGGGCGCCCATCCAGGGCTCCATCTTTTCCTCCTCCGTGCCCGGGAGGAAGCCGATGTCCTCGCCCAGCGGGATGGTCACCCGGGTCATGATGATCTCGGCGAAGCGGTTGCTCTCGAGCGTCTGCATCAGGCCGGCGGCGAGGGCGAGCAGGGTCTTCCCGGTGCCCGCCGGACCCAACACCGTCACGAAGTCGATTTCCGGATCCATCAGGAGGTTCAGCGCGAAGTTCTGCTCGCGATTGCGCGCCGTGATGCCCCAGACGTTGTGGCGCTCGTTGCGGTGGTCCCGGGTCAGCTCGATCACCGCGGTGTCGCCGTTGAGGCGCCGCACGATGCCCTCGATGCCCTCGGGGCTGTCCGCATACAGGCCCTGGTTCGGTTGCCACTCGGATACCGCGGGGCCGGTGATCTCGTAGAACGTGCGCTCGCCTTCCTTCCACGAGCGCATGTTCTGGCCGTGCCGGTCCCAGAAATCCGGCGCGA
Organism: Gammaproteobacteria bacterium; assembly: GCA_030044385.1. Classification (GTDB taxonomy): domain Bacteria; phylum Pseudomonadota; class Gammaproteobacteria; order Steroidobacterales; family Steroidobacteraceae; genus 13-2-20CM-66-19. The sequence continues at coordinate 13,144 of JASHVV010000042.1, read as the reverse complement.
GCGCGGTCATGCCGCTGTAGAGGACGTCGCTGTCCTCCAGCGTCTTGTCGCTGTAGTAGTCCTCCGCATGCACGCCCAGGACGGCGGCCTTGATGCGCAGGTTGATGTCCTTGGAAACCAGGATCACGCGCGCATCGGTCTGCTCGTTCTGCAGGGCGAGGGTCTGCGCGAGGATGGCGTTGTCGTTCCCCTGGCCCGGGAGGCTCGCCGGCAGCGGGCTCGAGAGCTGGCGCGTCTGGAAGAAGAGCCGGCCGGAGGAGGGCTTCTTGCCATGATTGCCGGAGTAGCCGCTCGGCAGCTTCAGGCCCCGATCGATCTGCTCCTTGGTCGCATCGCGCATCATGTCGTCGAGGAAGCGGCTCACCTGGCGCACGTTGCGCGAGGCCTCGGACAGCCCCTTCTTGTGCGCGTCGAGCTCTTCGAGCACGACCATGGGCAGGTAGACGTCGTGCTCCTCGAACCGGAAGATCGCGGTCGGGTCGTGCATCAACACGTTGGTGTCGAGCACGAAGAGGCGGCGCCCGTCGCGCGGTCGCGGCCGCGTTTCCGCCGGCGCGCCGGCCGGGCCGGGATCAGAGAGACTTCGCTGCTTCAAGCACTTCCTCCGCGTGTCCCGGAACCTTCACCTTGCGCCATTCCCGCCGCAGCACCCCCTTGGAGTCGATGAGGAAGGTGCTGCGCTCGATGCCGAGATACTTCCTGCCGTAGAGGCTCTTCTCCCGGATGACATCGAACAGCTTGCAGGCCTCTTCCCTCTCGTCCGCGAGCAGGGTGAAGGGCAGCGCTTCCTTGGCCTTGAAGCGCTCGTGCGAGGCGACGCTGTCGCGTGAGATGCCGACGATTTCCGCGCCTGCCTTGCGGAAGGCGGCGTGCAGGTCGCGGAAATCCTGGGACTCGCGCGTACATCCCGAGGTCATGTCCTTGGGATAGAAATAGATCACCAGCGCGCGGCCTGCGGCGTCCTTGAGGCGCCAACTGTCCCCGCCGGTCGCGGGCAGGGAGAATGGGGGCACTTTAGCCCCGGGCTCGACTTTGGGCATCGGTCAGGATTTCACCGGTTCCAGGATGGCGTCGAGGTTGAGGGAATCGCAGAACTCCATGAACTCCTCGCGCAGATGCGCCACCTGGATGCGGCTCGGCACATTCACGATCATCTGCACGGAAAACATGGGTGCGCCCGTATGGGCGGCCGGATAGCTGCGGGTCGACACCTCCGCGATGTCGATGCTGCGGGTGGCGAAGAAGCCCGAAAGACCGGAGACGATGCCGGTCTGATCGAGGCACACGACGTCGATTGAGTACGGCAGCATGTCCGTGCGAGCAGTACGGGGTTCCGTACGCTTCAGGTGCACACTGAGGCTGGTAGTCTCGGCCAGCCGCTTCAGCTCCGTTTCGAGCTTGGCCAGCGCATGCCAGTTGCCGGAGACCAGCAGCAGCATGGCGAACTCCGTGCCGAGCGCGGCCATCCGGCTTTCCGTGATATTGCCGCCGCACTCGCTGATCACCCGGGTCAGCTCGTGCACCATGCCTGTGCGGTCGCTGCCGATCGCCGAGACGGCCAGGTGCTGCTTCATCGTGTCAATGGGCTCGGGGCTTCCAAGGGTGCTTGCGGGGGAGTGTACCGGGTGAGCGGTTCGCTGGCGACCGGTTGCGGGAAACTCCGGGGCGAATGCTTCGTCTCAGGCGTATTGCCCCGTATACTTGTCGGCTTACCCGCCACCGTGCGGCTCTCTTCAGCCTTAATCTTCCTTAGCCAGGGTCTCGATGTTCTCAGGCAGTCTCGTCGCGACGGTCACGCCCATGCGGAGCGATGGCTCCATTGACCCCGCCGCCTGGGAGCGTCTCGTCGATTGGCACATCGAGAGCGGCACCAGCGGCATCGTGGTCGGCGGCACCACCGGGGAGTCCGCGACCCTGACGGACGCAGAGCTGTGGGAGCTGACCCAGCGCGCCTGCGAGCGGGCCCGTCAGCGGATTGCCATCGTGGTGGGCGTGGGCTCGAGCAGCACCGCCGCCAGCGTGGAGCGGGCGCGCCGATTCTCGCAATTGCCGGTCGCGGGCCTCCTGGTCGTCACACCGGCGTACAACCGCCCGACCCAGGAAGGCCTCTACCGCCATTTCGCGGCGGTCGCGGAGGCGTCCTCGAAGCCCGTGGTTCTCTACAATGTGCCGTCGCGGACGGCCGTGGACATGCTGCCGGCCACCGTTGCGCGGCTTTCGCAACTCGGGCGTATCGGCGCGGTCAAAGAAGCGGTGCCGGGGCCGGAGCGGGTTCGCGAGCTGCTCGCGGCCTGCCGTCCGGGATTCGTGGTGCTGAGCGGCGACGATGCCACCGCGCGGGAAGCCATTCTCGCCGGCGCGCGCGGGGTGATCTCGGTGACCGCCAACGCGGCGCCCGGCCCCATGGCAGCCATGGTGGCTGCGGCGTTGCGCGGCGACCGGGAGTCCGCGGCGCGGCTGGATGCGTCGCTCGCGACGCTCCATCGGGATCTTTTTCTCGAGGCGAATCCGATACCGGTCAAATGGGCGCTGGCGCAGGCCGGCAGGATCGAGCGCGGCATACGCCTGCCGCTGACGGAGCTGTCTACGGCCTACCAGCCGGCGGTTCTCGCAGCGTTGCGGCAAGCGTCCGCGCTCCAATAGATTGACAGAGAGAGGTCCCTAAATGACGTCCAGAGCCGCCTTGGCTCTCTTCGCCGCCGTGCTCCTTGGGCTCGGAGGCTGCAAGACCATCCATCGCATCTACCACGAGGAAACCTGCAACAAGCCGCAGCCGTACCAGAGTGCGGGCACCATTCCTCCGCTCGCGATTCCTCCCGGCCTGGATGCGCCGGATACCAGCCACGCGCTGGAAGTCCCGCAGTACAACGGGCCGGCGCCGCCGCCGCGCCGCCCCACTGACCCGTGCCTGAGCGCACCGCCGTCCTTCAACGTGCCGCAGCCGAACGCCGCGCTGGGAGAATAAGCCCGCAGGTGCGCACATCGAGTCTGCCGTTCCGAGGCAGGGGCGCAGGGAGTATCATGCGCGCCGGCGCGCAACGCGGAGAGGTGGCCGAGCGGTCGAAGGCGCTGGACTGGAATTCCAGTAAACTCTTCACGGGGTTTCGTGGGTTCGAATCCCACCCTCTCCGCCACTCCTGAGCCGTGCACGAAGTCATCAAGCGCTTGCGCCGCGTGCTGCCTGCAGGCGCGCTGTTGTCGACTCCCGAGGAGCTCAAGCCTTACGAGTGCGACGCGCTGACGATGTACCGTCAGACGCCGCTCGCGGTGGCGCTTCCCGCCGACGAGGCGCAAGTGGCGGCGGCTCTTCGTCTCTGCCACGAGTTGAAAGTGCCCGTGATCGCGCGCGGGGCCGGCACCGGACTCTCCGGCGGCGCGACGCCCCGGACGGACGCTGTACTGCTGTCGCTCGCGCGCATGAATCGCATCCTCGGCGTCGATCCGCTCGCACGCACTGCGCGCGTCCAGCCCGGAGTGCGCAACCTCGCCATCTCCGAGGCAGCCGCGCCGCACAAGCTGTATTACGCGCCCGATCCCTCCAGTCAGATCGCCTGCACCATCGGCGGCAACGTCGCCGAGAACTCCGGCGGCGTGCACTGTCTGAAGTACGGCCTCACCGTCCACAACCTGCTGGCGCTGCGGGTCGTCACGATCGAGGGTGACGTGCTCGAGATCGGCGCCGCGGCGCCCGATGCGCCCGGCTACGACCTGCTCGCGCTCCTCACCGGCTCCGAGGGACTGCTCGGCGTGGTCACCGAGGTCACCGTGCGCCTGATTCCCAGGCCCGAGTGCGCGCGGGTGGCGCTCGCCGTCTTCGACGACCTGGCCAAGGCCGGCCGTGCCGTCGCGGACGTGATTGCCGCGGGCATCATCCCCGCGGGCCTCGAGATGATGGATCGCCCGACCATCGCGGCCGTCGAGCCCTTCGTCCACGCGGGCTATCCGCTCGATGCCGAGGCCATCCTGCTGTGCGAGTCCGACGGCACCCCCGAGGAGGTCGAGGAAGAGATCCTGCGCATGGAGGCCGTGATGCGCGGCGCCGGCTCCACGGATTGCCGGGTGTCGCGCGACGAGGCCGAGCGGCTGCGCTTCTGGGCGGGGCGCAAGGCGGCGTTTCCCGCCATGGGGGCGGTCTCGCCGGACTACTACTGCATGGACGGCTCCATCCCGCGCAAGCGGCTCGCGGCGGTGCTGCAGGCGATCCGGGGGATGGAGACCCGGTACGGCCTGCGCTGCACCAACGTGTTCCACGCCGGCGACGGTAACCTGCATCCGCTCATCCTCTTCGACTCGAATATCGCGGACGAGGTTGAGCGGGCCGAGGCATTCGGCTCCGAGATCCTCGAGCTCTGCGTCCGCGAAGGCGGCAGCATCACCGGGGAGCACGGCGTTGGAATGGAGAAGGTCGATCAGATGTGCGTGCAGTTCGGCAGCGGCGAGCTCGAGACCTTCCATGCCGTGAAGCGCGCCTTCGATGAGCGCGGGCTGCTCAATCCGGGCAAAGCGGTGCCGACACTGCATCGCTGCGCGGAATTCGGCCGCCTGCGCGTCCAGGGCGGCAAGCTGCCGCATCCTGAGCTGCCGCGCTTTTAGCCGTGCGGACGGACGCCGAGCGCGCGCATGACTGATCTGAGCTCGCTGCAAGAGCAGATTCGCGCGGCCGCCGCCAATCGCCGGCCGCTGCGCATCCGCGCCGGCGGCAGCAAGGATTTTTACGGCGGAAGTCTTGCGGGCGAGCTGTTGGATGTCAGCTCCCTGTCGGGCATCACGCATTGCGAGCCTACGGAGCTCGTGATCTCGGCGCGGGCCGGTACGCTGCTGTCGGAGCTCGAGAGTGAGCTCGCCGCGCACCATCAGATGCTGGCGTTCGAGCCGCCGCGATTCGGTGGGCGCGCGACGCTCGGCGGCGCAGTGGCGAGCGGCCTGTCGGGACCCCGCCGCGCCTACTGTGGGGCGCTGCGCGACTTCGTGCTCGGTGTCGAGGTCATCGACGGGCGGGGCGAGCGGCTGCGCTTTGGCGGTCGGGTCATCAAGAACGTCGCGGGGTTCGACGTCTCGCGGCTGATGGCCGGCAGCCTCGGCACGCTGGGCCTGATCACGGAGGTGACACTGAAGACGGTTCCGCGGCCGCGCGCGGAGCTCACCCTGCGCTTCCAGATGGACCAGGCGAAGGCGTTGGAGTCGATGACCCTCTGGGCGACTCGGCCGCTGCCGCTGTCCGCGACCGCGTGGTTTGACGGTCTCCTGTCAGTCCGTCTCTCCGGCGCCGAGAGTGCCGTGCGCGCGGCGCGCGCGAGCCTGGGCGGCGATCCCGTGGGCGGCGCGGAGGCGTACTGGGATCAGGTGCGGGAACAGCAGCTCGCGCTCTTCGGGGCCGCGGGCGAGCTCTGGCGAATCTCGCTGCCGCCCCATTCGCCGCCGCTGCCGGTGCGGGGGCCGATGCTGATCGAGTGGGGCGGCTCGCTGAGATGGCTTCCCGGTCAGCAGGACGGCAACGCTCTGCGCGAGCTTGCCGGGCGCTTCGGTGGTCATGCCGCTCTGTATCGGGCGTCCGTGAAGCCACCCGAGGGACCGTTCCAGCCGCTTGCTCCTGCCATGCTTGCGGTCCACAAGCGCCTGAAGGCCGCATTCGACCCGCACCGCATCTTCAACCGCGGCCGTCTGTATCCTGATCTGTAACCATGCAAACCCGACTCAGTGCCGCCTTACTCGAGACGCCCGACGGCCGGGAGGCCGATGGCATCCTGCGCAAATGCGTGCACTGCGGGTTCTGCACGGCGACCTGCCCGACCTACCAGCTGCTCGGGGACGAGCTCGACGGTCCCCGCGGCCGCATCTACCTGATCAAGGAGATGTTGGAGGGCGCCGAGCCGTCCCGCGCTACCCAACTTCACCTGGACCGTTGTTTGACGTGCCGCGCCTGCGAGACAACGTGTCCATCGGGCGTGGCCTATGGACGCCTGCTGGATATTGGTCGGCACCACCTGGAGCAGGTGGTGCCTCGAACCGCAGGCGAGCGTCTGTCCAGGCGGGCGTTGTTGGCGGTCGTTCCATACCGGAAGCGATTCGCTGCGCTGTTGACGCTCGCGAGGGCGTTGCGAGGCCTGATGCCGCCCTCTTTGCGGCGAGCCGTACCGGTCGCACGTGCGCCAGGCACCTGGCCGGCCTCGAGTCACGCGCGACGCATGTTGGTGCTTACCGGTTGCGCGCAACCTGCCGCAGCGCCGGGCATCAATGCGGCCGCGGCCCGGGTATTGGATCGACTGGGCATCTCGCTGCTTGCCGTGGAGGATGGATGCTGCGGTGCCCTCGCGCACCACCTGTCGGCAGAGGATCGGTCCCGCGAGCAGATGCGGCGCAACATCGATGCCTGGTGGCCGCAGATCGAGCAGGGCGCCGAGGCGCTGATCGTCACGGCGAGCGGCTGCGGCGCGATGATTCGCGATTACGGCACTCTGCTGCGCGACGATCCCGGATATGCGCACAAGGCGGCGCGGATTTCGGAGCTGTCGCGCGATATCAGTCAGGTCGTGGCGCAGGAGCTCGGGCAATCCGGCTCACGCCTCGGCACGGTGCCGACCCGCCGCGCGCCGGGGCGAGTGGCGTTCCATTCTCCCTGCACTCTGCAGCACGGCTTGAAGCTCCGCGGCATCGTCGAGCCGCTGCTCGAGCGGACAGGGTGGATCCTCACGCCAGTCGCGGACGGTCACCTCTGCTGCGGGTCGGCCGGAAGCTACTCCCTGCTGCAGCCGGCGATCTCGCGCCAGCTCAAGTCCCGCAAGCTCGCGGCTCTCGAAGCAGGCACTCCCGATGTCATCGCGACCGCCAACATCGGCTGCCTCATGCACCTCGCCTCGGGGACCGAGCGTCCGGTCCGGCACTGGATCGAGCTTCTGGCCGACGCATGGGCATGAGTCCGCATTGACAGCCTCTCGGGACCACAATATCTTGTAGCTGCCAGCGGTGCCTGCCTCTAGGGGTAGGCTCAATAGGGAATCCGGTGACGTCTCGATCCCGAGGCCATTCCGGAGCTGTCCCGCAGCGGTAACTGGGAACGACCGATGCCACAGGCACTGGGTCCTCGCGGACCCGGGAAGCGGCATCCAGTAGGTCGAAGCGCTCTGACGCGCTTCCCGCCCACGAGCCCGAAGACCTGCCGCGGCCGTCGCGCGTAAAGCGCGGCGCACGGCTATCGGGCTCTCGTGGATGGAGCGGCCGGGGACGACGCATGCCTCGATCAGGCGGCGGCGTATTCCGCCCCGATCTCCTCGCGAAGCCCCTGCAGGGGAATTGCCACATGACGCTCAACCTCGCCCCCGATCCCGGCGCCTACGCCCACCCCGCGTCGACGCCTCCGACCGCTGACCAGCCCGCCTTCCGCCTGACGGCGCCGCCGGCCGCCCGCACCCAGATGTGCGTGACCAAGCGCAGCGGCGAGCGCGAGCTCGTGGATGTGAACAAGATCGTTCGTGCCGTGACGCGCTGCTGCGAGGGGCTGTCGGAAGTCGATCCCATGCGCGTCGCCCTCAAGACCATCGCGGGGTTGTACGACGGTGCGACGACTCGCGAGCTCGACGAGCTTTCGATCCGCACCGCGGCGTCCTTCATGTTCGAGGAGCCGGGGTACTCCCGGCTCGCTGCGCGGCTGCTGGGCGGGTTCATCGACAAGGAAGTGCAGGGGCTCGGCGTCTACTCCTTCTCGCAGTCGATTCGCCTCGGCTTCGACGTCGGGCTCATCAACGAGCGCGTGCTCGGCTTCGTGGAGGCTCATGCCCGCAAGCTCAACGATGCGATCGCGTCCGAGCGCACGCAGCAGATCGATTACTTCGGCCTGCGCACGCTCTATGACCGCTACCTGCTCAAGCACCCGACCCGCCGGCAGGTGATGGAGACGCCGCAGCACTTCTGGATGCGCATCGCGGTGGCCCTGAGCCCCACGGTGGCCGAGGCGCTCGAGCTCTACGCCCTGTTCTCCGACCTCGATTACATCGCCAGCTCGCCGACCCTGTTCAATGCGGGCACGCGGCACGAGCAGCTCTCGAGCTGCTTCCTGCTCGACTCGCCGCAGGACTCGCTCGAGGCCATCTACGACCGCTACAAGGACATCGCGCAGCTGTCGAAATTCTCGGGCGGCATCGGCGTGGCGTGGCACCGGGTGCGCTCGGAAGGCTCGCTCATCAGGTCGACCAACGGCCTGGCCAACGGCATCGTGCCGTGGCTGAAGACCCTCGACTCGTCGGTCGCCGCGGTGAACCAGGGCGGCAAGCGCAAGGGAGCGGCCTGTGTCTACCTCGAGACCTGGCACGCCGACGTCGAAGCCTTCCTCGAGCTGCGCGACAACACCGGCGACGAGGGGCGGCGCACCCATCACCTGAATCTCGCCAACTGGATTCCGGACCTGTTCATGCGCCGGGTCGAGGCCGACGGACCCTGGTCGCTGTTCGATCCGCACGATGTGCCGCAGCTTCCGGAGCTGTTCGGTCCGGCCTTCGACGAGGCGTACGCCCAGGCCGAAGCGCAGGGGCTCGCCAAAAAGACCCTGCGGGCGCGGGATCTGTACGCGCGGATGATGCGCGTGCTGGCGCAGACCGGCAACGGCTGGATGACCTTCAAGGACAAAGCCAATCTCGCCTGCAATCAGACGGCGAAGACCGGCAATACCGTGCATCTGTCGAATCTCTGCACCGAGATCCTCGAGGTCACCGGCGGCGGCGAGACGGCGGTCTGCAATCTCGGCTCCATCAATCTCGCGCGCCACGCCGGCCCGCGGGGCTTCGACTTCGAGAAGCTCGCGCATACCGTCGATGTGGCGGTGCGCCAGCTCGATCGCGTCATCGACATCAACTACTACCCGATCGGCTCGGCGCGGGCCTCCAACATGCGCTGGCGCCCGGTGGGCCTCGGGGTGATGGGTCTGCAGGATGTCTTCTTCCAGCTCCGGCTAGCCTTCGACGGCGCCGCCGCGCGGACTCTGTCGACGCGGATCGCCGAGGAGATCTATTTCCAGGCGCTGCGTACGTCCGTCGAGCTCGCGCGTCAGCATGGTCCGCACGATGCCTTTGCCGACACCCGGGCCGCTCGCGGCGAGCTGCAGTTCGACGCCTGGGGCGTGACGCCGTCCGATGGAGCCCGCTGGAACGACCTGCGCGCCGACATCCAGGCGCATGGGCTGCGCAACAGCCTGCTGATCGCGATCGCGCCGACCGCCACCATCGCCTCGATCGCCGGCTGCTACGAGTGCATCGAGCCGCAGGTCTCGAACCTCTTCAAGCGCGAGACGCTCTCCGGCGACTTCCTGCAGGTCAACCGCTACCTGGTCGAGGAGCTCAAGCAGCTCGGCCTGTGGACGCAGGAGATCCGCGACGCTCTCAAGCTCGCCGACGGCTCGGTGCAGGCGCTCGGCGAGCTGCCGGCGGAGCTGCGCGCGATCTACCGCACCGTCTGGGAGCTGCCGATGCGCTCACTGCTCGACATGGCCGCCGAGCGCGGCGCCTTCATCGACCAGAGCCAGTCGCTCAACCTCTTCATGGCGAGCCCGAACATCGGGCAGCTCTCGAGCATGTACATGTATGCCTGGAAGCGCGGGCTCAAGACGACCTACTACCTGCGCTCGCGTCCCGCGACGACCATCGCCAAGACCACCGTGCAGGCGGCCGCAGCCGATGCCGGCGCCGTCGCCTGCTCGCTCGAGAGCCCGCAGACCTGCGAGGCCTGCCAGTGAGCGCCGTGAGCGATCTGCCGCCGGTGGGCGCGGACCCTTCGCGGCAGCTTCTCAACCCCGGTTTCGATCTCACGTTGCGGCCCATGCGCTACCCGCGTTTCTACGAGATGTACCGCGCCGCGATCAAGAACACCTGGACGGTGGAGGAGATCGACTTCCAGATCGACCTCGGGCATCTGCGCCAGCGCATGTCGCCGGCCGAGCGCCACCTGATCGAGCGGCTGGTCGCCTTCTTCGCCACCGGGGACTCGATCGTCTCCAACAACCTGGTGATCAGCCTCTACCGCCACATCAACGCGCCCGAGGCGCGCATGTACCTGTCGCGGCAGCTGTACGAGGAGGCGCTGCACATCCAGTTCTATCTCACGCTGCTCGACAACTACGTGCCGGACCAGGACCGGCGCGCGCAGGCGTTCGCGGCCATCGAGAACATCCCGTCGGTCCGGCGCAAGGCGGAGTTTTGCCGGCGCTGGACCGACAGCGTGTTTGCGCTCGGGCGCATCGGTGCCGACGGGGACAAGCGGGGCTTCCTGCTCAACCTCACCTGCTTCGCCGCCTGCATCGAGGGGCTCTTTTTCTTCGGTGCCTTCGCCTACGTCTACTTCCTGCGCTCGCGCGGCCTGCTGCCCGGCCTCGCGGCCGGCACGAGCTGGGTTTTCCGGGACGAGAGCGCCCATATGGCGTTCGCCTTCGAGGTGCTGCGCACGGTGCGGCGCGAGGAGCCGCAGCTTTTCGACGAGCGCTGGGCTGCGCAGGTCGGGCAGATGATCGCCGAGGCCGTCGAGCTCGAGTCGCAGTTCGCCGAGGACGTGCTCTCGGGCGGAGTCATCGGCCTCACGCTGAGCGAGATGCGCCAGTACCTGGAATACGTCGCCGACCAACGTCTGGTCATGCTCGGGCTGCCGCCGCGCTACCAGGCGCGCAATCCTTTTCCGTTCATGCAGCTGCAGGACGTGCAGGAGCTCACCAACTTCTTCGAGCGCCGGGTGTCGGCGTACCAGGTCGCGGTGCAGGGGGAGATCTGTTTCGACGCCACGTTCTGACCGCCGACACGCCTGCGCACCAGGTGTTTGCGTTACGAGTGTTTACGATTGCGGGTTGACCGTCGATTCGCGGCAAACGTAGCATGAGGGGTAACGAAAGGGGGACCTCCATCATGCTGCGCAAGCTGTTTGCTGAGTTCATCGGTACCGCCTGGCTGGTCCTGGGCGGTTGTGGGGCGGCGGTGCTGGCGGCGGCCTTTCCGCACCTCGGCATCGGCTTCGTCGGTGTGGCGCTGGCCTTCGGGCTGACGCTGCTCACGATGGCCTATGCGATCGGCCACGTTTCCGGTTGCCACATCAACCCGGCCGTGTCGGTGGGCCTGTGGGCCGGAGGCCGCTTCAAGGCGAGCCATCTGCCCGGATACATCATCGCCCAGGTTCTCGGCGGCATCCTCGGCGCCGGCGTGCTCTACCTGATCGCCAGCGGCCATGCCGATTTCAGCACGGCCGGCGGATTCGCCAGCGACGGCTACGGCGCCCACTCTCCCGGCGGCTACTCCCTGATGTCCGCTTTCGTCTGCGAGGTCGCGATGACCTTCGCCTTCCTGTTCGTCATCATGGGAGCGACGCACGGCAATGCCCCCAAGGGCTTTGCGCCGATTGCCATCGGGCTCTGCCTGACGCTGATCCACCTGATCAGCATTCCCGTGACCAATACGTCGGTCAATCCCGCGCGCAGCATGGGCCCCGCGTTGTTCGTCGGCGGCTGGGCTCTGCAGCAGCTGTGGCTCTTCTGGGTTGCGCCGCTCATCGGCGGTACCCTCGGGGGCCTGGCCTACCGCTGGCTCAGCCCGGAATCGCCCGTGCCGGCCCAGATCGTGGGCGACCTGCCCCAGGCCGCCGCGTCCTGAGCGGCCGAGCGGCGCTCTTCAATGGAATAGGGCGCGGATGACGAAGAACGCGCCGAGAGCGAGGAAGAGCGCGCTCGCCAGGTAGTGCATGGCCTTCAGCGGCAGGCGGTCGCAGAACGCCCGGCCGAAGAAGACGACCGGGGCGTTGGCGAGCAACATGCCGGTGGTCGTGCCGGCCACGACCGCCGCGAGGCTGGGGTAGGCCGCGCCCAGCGCCATGGTGGCGATCTGGGTCTTGTCGCCGATCTCCGCGATGAAGAAGGTGATCAGGGTGGCGAGGAAGGCCCCTCTGGGCTTGCCGCTGCCGGTCTCCTCGGCGAGTGAGTCGGGCTTCAGCGCCCACAATGCCATCGCGAGCATGCTCACGCCGACGGCGGCATCGAGGATCGTGGGAGTGAGGAAGCGCCCGAGCCGCTGGCCGATGAGCGCGGCGGCAGTGTGATTGGCCAGTGTTGCGCAGAGCACGCCCGCGAGGATCGGCCACGGCCGGCGGAATCGCGCCGCCAGCAGCAGCGACAGAAGCTGGGTGCGATCGCCCATTTCCGCGACGGCCACGGTCGTCAGGCTGATCAGGAAGGATTCCATCGGGGACCTCGGGCGGAGCGGGTGGAAAGACCACGGCCGAGGACCCCCGTCGCTCGCACCGAGGGCTTCAGCCGTTGGTCTCGCCATGCCGCGAACGGCCCCGTACGCCACGAGCGGAACGCCCGAGTATGTTGACGTACGGCCCGGCTCGGCGCCGGGCGGCTACTCCCCAAGGAGAGGCCGCTTTTTTAGCAGAGCAGCGGCGCCGGTGCAATGCGCTCGGAACGGGCGGGCGTTTGCTATGATTCACGGCAGAGATTGCAGGCCTGATGCATAAGCCTTTGATTTCAAAGCGCGATGCTCGGGCCATCTGAGCCATGGTGGCCCGTGTCGGCTACTCCGCGACGACCAGTCGTGAACCCCGTCAGGGCCGGAAGGCAGCAGCGGCAGCGGCGATGTCGGGTGCCGGAGCTCTCGCTGATGCGGGCCGCCTCCATTTCAGGGCCAATCGATGACTGAAACCTACACGGCGCTCGCGCGCAAGTGGCGGCCGCGGACCTTTGCCGAGCTGATCGGCCAGGATCACGTGCGCCGCGCGCTGGTGAACGCGCTCGAGACCGGCCGTGTCCATCACGCCTTTCTCTTCACCGGCACCCGGGGTGTGGGCAAGACCACGATCGCGCGCATTCTCGCCAAGTGCCTGAACTGCGAGACCGGAATCACGGCCACTCCGTGCGGTCAATGCGCCAGCTGCCGGGAGATCGACGCCGGGCGTTTCGTCGATCTCATCGAGGTCGACGCGGCCTCGCGCACCAAGGTCGACGACACCCGCGAGCTGCTCGACAACGTGCAGTACGCTCCCACCCGCGGCCGCCACAAGGTGTACCTCATCGACGAGGTACACATGCTGTCGACGCACTCCTTCAACGCGCTGCTGAAGACGCTCGAGGAGCCGCCGCCGCACGTGAAGTTCCTGCTCGCGACCACCGATCCGCAGAAGCTGC